>CAZHIZ010000109.1:0-11510 GCA_964532875.1 uncultured Caldithrix sp.
GGGTTCGAGCGGCCTGGATGCTCATGCGGTAACATCGCATTATCTCATCGCATAAAAAAGGAGTAAAAGGACGCTTATGCCCAATAAACGTATTCTCATCGTGGATGATGAAGAAGACCTGACCTGGTCCATTTCCAAACATTTGGCCAAGGACCGTGACAAATACGAGTTAATTGCCGTGAACAGTGCCATGGCCGCTTTGGATGTTTTGGCCCAGGTCCCCATCGATCTGGTTATTACCGACATACGCATGCCCGAAATTTCCGGCCTGGATTTGTTACTCAACGTTCGCGAAAACTATCCGCAAACCAAAGTCGTTATCATGACAGCCTACGGCTCTTCCGAAATTCAGGAAGAAGCCAATAAACGGGGCTGTTTTAAATATATTGAGAAGCCTTTCGAAATACAGGAATTACGCCAGCTCATTCTCAATGTGATCGAAGAGCGTAAAGGGTTTGAAGGGCGTATTTCCGATTTTCAGCTCAGCGATTTGATTCAACTGAACTGTCTGGGCCGGCAAACCAATGCCATCTTTTTTGAAAAGGAAGGTCAGCAAGGAGTCATTTATTTTGAAGATGGCAATATTATTCACGCACAGGTGGGAGAGCTCGAAGGGGAAGACGCCTTTTACGATATCGTGGCCTGGGAAGGAGGTACGTTTACCTTACGTAAAGGGGAGCGAGCGCCTAAAGAGACCATTTTCAAAGGATGGCAAAATCTTTTATTGGAAGGATTGCGTCGTCTGGACGAAAAAAAGGCCGGTAAAACGCATCAAAATAGCGAAGAAATGCGTAAGCAAAAATTAACTGCCGCTCTGAACAATCTGGTCGTTCAAAAAAATATTTTATTAGCTGCCCTGTTCGATTACAACGGATTTTCCATTGCGTCGGCTATTAAACCGCAAAGTCGTGATAAATTCAGTATTCCCGAATTGGTGCCGATCATTTCGCAGTGGATGGCCCAAAGCGAAGAGAACGGGCGGCAAATGGCTCTGGGGACTTTACAGGAGCTATCCGTCCAATTCGAAAAAGGCATTCTGCAAATCGTGCGCCTGCCCGAAAAGCGCCATTTTTTAGTGGTTATTACCGATGAAGCCATTAACTTGGGATTGTTGCGCATGGAAATCAAAAAAGCACTCAAACAGTTGGCGCAAATTTTGTCTCCCGACGAATAAGGGAAGCACGGCCGCCTTTATGCCCGAGAATTACCTTATTGGGCTTTTCAGCTTAATCTTTTGGCTTCTAAAATATTCCTTTTGATCCATCGCGGCAACATCTTGTTTTTGTGAACAATAATGCGTAATATTTTGTCGGTTTAAAGGGCCGCCGGGCGTAAGGCCCTTGTTAATAAAAATCGCCGAAAAACAGCAAGGACAAGCAACAGGCCCTCGATGGCCCGTTGAAAACGGTTCGTCTTTTCGGGGCGCATTACGTTATGCGGGATTCCCTTCGGCGGCCGGTTAAAAGTTTAAGAGCGGAATTTGGGTCGATGGTCAATATTTTGTAAATTTCTTGTCTTAAATTATAAAGTGATTGTTAGGAACGTTTCAATACGTGTTTCTTTAGCAGAAAACGAATGGGGGAGTTTTTTATGGATCAGCAAGCTTTTAAACGTTGGCAGGAAGCGGTAAAAAAGGCCAAAACGCGCGATGCAAAATTCATTACGGCTTCCGGTGAGCCGGTGGAACTGTTGGGTACGCCGGATATGTTGCGCGATTTCGACTATGATCGTGATTTGGGATTTCCGGGCCAATTTCCGTTTACCCGCGGTGTGCATGCCAATATGTATCGGGGGCGTTTATGGACCATGCGCCAATTTGCCGGTTTCGGAACCCCGGAAGATACGAATGCCCGTTTTAAGTTTCTGTTGGAAAACGGACAAACGGGACTTTCCGTGGCTTTCGATTTGCCCACCCTTATGGGACGCGATGCCGATGATCCCTGGAGCGAAGGTGAAGTGGGAGTGTGCGGGGTATCGGTCAGTTCGTTGAAAGACATGGAAATCTTGTTTGACGGCATTCCGCTGGATCAGGTTTCCACCTCGATGACCATTAACTCACCGGCCATCATTCTATTGGCCTTTTACATTGCCGTAGCCGAAAAACAAGGAGTCAGTCCGGATAAATTGCGCGGCACTATCCAAAACGATATTTTAAAAGAATACATTGCCCAAAAGGAGTACATTTTTCCGCCCCAGCCTTCCATGCGCATTATTGTGGACATGATCGAGTATTGCACCAAAGAGATGCCGCAGTGGAATACCATCAGCATCAGCGGCTACCACATTCGCGAAGCCGGTTCTACGGCATTGCAGGAACTGGCTTTTACCCTGGCCGACGGATTTGCTTACATCGAAGCGGCCTTAGAGCGCGGTCTGGACATCGATGCTTTTGCGCCGCGTTTGTCTTTCTTTTTCAATTCGCACAACGACTTTTTCGAAGAAATTGCCAAATTCCGTGCGGCCCGACGCATTTACGCCAAGCGCATGAAGGAAAAATACGGAGCCAAAAAGGAACGTTCCTGGATGTTGCGATTTCATACGCAAACGGCCGGTTGCACTCTAACCGCTCAACAACCGGAAAATAATATTGTGCGCGTCGCTTACCAGGCTCTGGCGGCGGTATTGGGCGGAACACAATCGCTGCACACCAATTCCATGGACGAAACCTTGGCTTTGCCTTCCGAAAAAGCCGTGAAAATCGCCCTGCGCACGCAGCAAATCCTGGCTTACGAAACCGGCGTGCCCCACACCATCGATCCCTTGGCCGGTAGTTATTTTGTGGAAGATTTAACCAACAAAATGGAAAAAGGCGCGGAGGAATATTTTCGAAAAATCGATGAATTGGGCGGAGTGATTCCGGCCATCGAAAAGGGCTTCTTCCAAAAGGAGATTGCTCAGGCCGCCTATCGCTATCAGGTGGAGATCGAAAATAAAGATCGCTACATCGTTGGCGTAAATGCCTTTCAGGATAAGGATGAAAAAATAGACATTCCGCTTTTGCAGGTTTCTCCGCAAGTGGAAGAACAACAACGTAAACGTTTGCAGGCGCTCAAGAAAGAACGGGACAATGAACGAGTGCAATTTTTGTTAAAAGAACTGAAATCGGCGGCCGAGGAAAACCGAAATTTAGTACCGATCATTGTCGAAGCGGCCAAGGCTTATGCCACTGTCGGCGAGATGGTCAATACGTTAAAAGAAGTTTTCGGTGAATTTCAGGAACCGACCGATTTTTAAGTAGCACCATTTTTGGCGAGGGGAATAATGGAAAAGAAAATACGTGTTTTGGTAGCCAAAGCCGGTTTGGATGGTCATGATCGTGGCGCAAAAGTCGTGGCCTCCTTTTTCCGCGATGCCGGTTTTGAAGTGATTTACAGCGGTTTGCGGCAAACCCCGCAAATGATAATCGATACGGCCATGCAGGAAGATGTGGATGTGATTGCCATTAGCATTTTGTCCGGGGCGCACATGACGGTTTTCCCCAAGATCCTAAAGCTCATGAAAGAGCATGGTATGGACGATGTCCTTTTAACCGGTGGCGGTATTATGAGCGATGAGGACATTAAAAAACTGGAGGCCATGGGTACCGGGCGTTTGTTCGGCCCGGGCAGTTCGTTGAATGAGGCGGTTGAGTACATCAAAGATTGGTACAAGCAAAATAAAGCAGCACGGCAGTAACCGCCCTTTCCGGAAGGCGATAAAAATTTTCAAATACGAATTTCGCTGAACCGCCGCGACCATGGCGATGTAGAGGCAAGGTATGGATAAGATTAACGAACCGGGCCAATTCAAATCGCGCATTACGGATTGGCCCTTGGAAGAGCGACCTCGGGAAAAATTATTGAAATTGGGCCCCGAGGCCATTTCCAATGCCGAATTGATAGCCATTCTTTTAGGTCAGGGTACACCCAGCCTGAATGCCGTAGAGTTGGCCAAAAAATTGTTGCGCGCTTTCGGTTCCCTGCAAGCCCTGAGCAATGGCGCACTGGAAGAATTCCGGCAAATTAAGGGAATCGGTGTGGCCAAAGCCGTCAGTTTGATGGCAGCTTTTCAATTGTACCGAAACCTGCAGAAGGAAATAGCCGAGCGGGAATTGATCAGCTTTCGCGATCCGGCAGGGGTGGCTAAAGCCTATCAGCCGGTTTTGGGGCATTTGAGTCAGGAATCGTTTTACGTGATTTTATTGGATAGCCAATTACGGCGCATTCAGGACTTTCGAATTACGACAGGCACTTTAGATGCCTCGTTGGTGCACCCGCGCGAGGTTTTCAATCCCGCCGTAAAATATTCGGCCAAAGGCATCATCGTCTTGCACAATCATCCCTCGGGAAATCTGCACCCATCCGCGGCCGATCGGGAAATAACCAAACGCTTGGTGCGCAGCGGGCAGATTTTGGATATTCCGGTTTACGATCACATTATCATTACCTTCGACGGTTATTTTAGTTTTAAGGAAAACGGATTATTGGACTAAGCAAGGAAAGGCATTATGGCTAAAAAGGAAAATTTTCGTCATCTGGAAAAACTACGTGAATTGGCCTTACAAGGGGGCGGAGAGGAACGCATTAAAAAGCAACATGAAAAAGGTAAACTGACGGCCCGCGAACGCATTAAGCTGTTATTGGACGAAGGCAGTTTTGTAGAAATGGATATGCTGGTTCGGCATCGTACGTCCGATTTCGGTTTGGACAAACAACGAATTCCCGGTGACGGTGTGGTGACCGGATACGGTTACATCGACGGACGCTTGGTTTTTGTGTTTTCGCAGGATTTTACCGTATTCGGCGGCAGCCTTTCGGAAACGCACGCGCAGAAAATCATAAAAATCATGGATCAGGCCATGAAGGTGGGGGCACCAATCATCGGGTTAAACGATTCCGGCGGAGCACGCATTCAGGAAGGAGTGCGCAGTTTGGGCGGTTATGCCGAAATATTTTTACGCAATACCCTGGCTTCGGGAGTGGTGCCGCAAATTTCCGCCGTCATGGGGCCCTGTGCCGGCGGCGCCGTTTATTCTCCGGCCATCACGGATTTTATTTTTATGGTCAAACACTCCAGTTACATGTTCGTTACCGGCCCCAATGTGGTTAAAACCGTGACGCACGAAAACGTAACCTACGAAGAGTTGGGCGGCGCCATGACCCATGCTTCCAAAAGCGGAATTAATCACGGCATTTGCGAAAACGATGTTGACTGTTTACAAAAGATCCGCAAACTGCTTTCTTATTTGCCTTCCAATTATTTGGAAGACCCTCCCAGGCAGCCCGGTGAAGACGATCCCGATCGTTTGGACCCGACTCTGGATGATCTTATTCCGGACAATCCCAATCAACCTTACGATATGCGCGATGTGATTAACACCGTTATTGATAAAGGCAGCTTTTTTGAGATCATGCCGGATTACGCTCGTAACATCATCGTCGGTTTTGCGCGCATTGACGGCTATTCCGTAGGAATTGTGGCCAATCAACCGGCTTATCTGGCCGGTGTTCTGGATATTGACGCTTCTGTGAAAGGTGCGCGTTTTGTGCGTTTTTGTGACGCCTTTAATATTCCTTTGGTTACCTTTGAAGACGTGCCCGGATTTTTACCGGGAACAAATCAGGAATGGGGCGGTATTATTCGGCATGGTGCCAAATTGTTGTACGCCTTTTCCGAGGCGACGGTGCCCAAAATTACGATTATTACGCGAAAGGCATACGGCGGTGCGTATGATGTGATGAATTCCAAACATATTCGTGCCGATGTAAACCTGGCCTGGCCTACGGCCGAAATTGCGGTGATGGGGCCCAAAGGCGCTGCGGAAATTATTTTTAAAAAGGAGATTGCAAATGCGGAAGACCCGCAAGCCATGCTTGCCCAAAAAGAAAAAGAATACCGCGAGAAATTTGCCAATCCTTTTTTAGCGGCCGAGATGGGTTACATCGATGAAGTCATCGAACCCCGATTTACGCGCAAACGCGTGGTTCAGGCTTTGCACATGCTGGAGAATAAAGTTCAAACCAATCCGGCAAAAAAACATGGAAATATTCCGCTTTAATTCGTAAACTCGGTTTTTCAAATTGAAGTGAGCTATTTCCGAAACAGTTACGTATCGGTTAAACCGGGAATATGCCGGTCAGATGCGGGAAAGGCTCTCATTAAATAATAAGGAACGGTGGGCTTGGAAGCAGCAAAATATTACATTGGGAAATTTCGCGCGGCCGATAAAGTGACGGTGCTTTACCAGTTTATTATTGCGCTGATCATTATTTTCAATTTTAAACACATTCCGTACAACCGGTCTTTTTTAATTGTGCATTTGCTTTTGATCGCGGGGATTATGAGCCTTCCGCTTTTAAAAAGCAATGGCTTTATCAATTGGCTGCGCGTTTGGAATCAAATTTTGATTTTGCCTTTTAATTTTTTCGAATTGCATTTTCTGGTGCATCAGGTGCATCCGCTGGATATGGATGCCGTGTTGATCAAAATTGACCATCTGCTTTTCGGCGTGAATCCCACCGTGTGGCTGGAAAAAATTCAATGGGCGCCGTTAACGGAATACCTGCAATTAAGTTACAGCAGTTTTTATTTTTTGCCGCTTATTTTGTTTATTTTGCTGTACCGGCAGGGGAGAATGGAATCTTTTGATTACTTTGCTTTTATTATCGTGTACGGTTTTTATTTATCGTATCTGGGTTATTTTTTAGTACCGGCATTAGGCCCCCGTTTTGCTCTGGCCGAGCTGCACAACCATCCTTTAAACGGATTGTGGTTTACCAGGCACCTGCAACACTTGCTAAATACGCTGGAGAACGTGCAACGGGATGCTTTCCCCAGTGGGCACACGGCAATGACGCTGTTAACCATGTATTTTGCCGCCAAGTTTGCCCGTAAGTATTTTTACGTTTTGTTGGTCATCGGAAGCAGTTTGATTTTTGCCACAGTCTATTTGCGCTATCATTACGTCATTGATGTTATTGCGGGGTTCTTTTTAGCCTGGATTGTCATCGTAACCGGCCCGTTGGTTTATCGCTGGCTGAATGCCGTTCAATGGGTTCCTTACGGGAGATTAAAAGATGTGGTTAGAGAACGATGATCTTCGTTTGGATTTAACGGCAGAGCGTGAAGACGCGGAGTTAAAGGCGCTGCTAAGTCAAATGCCAGAATGGTACAATCTAAGCGAAAAAACATGGTACGGAGCGCCGATGCCCGATCGCATGACGTTTAAAGTCCGCCATAAAGGACAAACGGTTGGTGCCGCCGAAATAGTGAATATTCGCTGGTACAATCACAAAGGCGAATTACGCTTTTGGCTTGTCCCGCAGGCACGGGGCAAAGGACTGGCCACAAGGGCCCTAAAAATGATCATGGAATTGGCTTTCAATACACTGAACTTTCATCGTCTGGAAGCGGAAGTGTATGCCTTCAATACCAAAGCCATTCGCTTAATGCAAAAATTGGGCTTTCAAAAAGAAGGCGTGTTAAGAGAAGCAAAATATTTTTCCGGAAGCTATCATGACATTTGGCGTTTTGGCATTTTACGGCAGGAATTCTTAAATTCACAGAATACGAATCAATGAATGCGGGTTAAGGGAGAAAGCAAGACTATTTTATGATTGAAACGTTGATTTCTTTGACGGTGATCGGATTCTTGGCCGGTTTTTTCTTTTCCATGCCTGTAGCCGGACCGATTAGTATTCTGGTGGTTTCATTTACCTTGCACGGCCATCGCAAGCGCGGCATGATGACTGCTTTGGGGGCGGCCGTCGTTGATTTCTTTTACATTTTTGTGGCGGTTTTCGGTTTTACCAAGTTGATTATTCGTTTCAAATTCAGCATTCCTTACATTCTGATTATCGGTTCGATATTTATTTTTTACATTGGCTACAAACTCTGGAAAACGCAGGTGCATTTTGATGAAGAAGAAGAGAAGGTGGTGTTAAAGGGACGTCTTTTTGCCATGGCCAAAGGGCATCACAGTTTTTTAACGGGTTTTTTTGTGAATTTATTAAATCCCACTTTGTTCATCGGCTGGTTGGTTTCTTCGTTTGTGGTACTTTCGTTTGCCGCTTCTCACGGTATTAACGTAGGGGGCATGGAGAATATTTTTTATCAAAATGTGGAAGAGATGAATAATGCTTCCGGACCGCTGATTACTTCCGACCATGAAAAAAATTTGATCGACAGCTACAAAAAGGCGCCCGGGAAACATCCGACGGTTAAACCAAGATTGTTTTTCCAGATACTTAATAGTTTGGCCTATTCCGTTTCCGTTGCCATCGGTTCGGTCATCTGGTTCTACTTGCTTTCGGGAGTTCTAAGCCGGCATAAAGAAAAAATTTCCATTACGGTTTTCAATCATTTGATTCACGGTTTGGCTATTCTGATGTTTTTTCTCGGCTTACTATTGGTGTATCAGGCTGTGCAAATGCTTGATCTGTTTCATTTTACTTAATCGGCCGTGGCGAGAAGCGATGCGCTGCGGTGGCCTTTGAAGCTTTGCCTTTACTAATAGCAACAGTTAATTCTCGGTCGTTTGCAAACAAGCATAGGGCTGAGAGAAGCGAAAAAAGCTTTTGACGTTGCGACCATTTACAAGGAGAAACGCCATGAGAGCGATCAATCCTAAAAACAACCGCCTTATTAAAGAATACCCCGAACATACGGAAGAGGATGTAAAAAAAATAATCGCTTTGGTTCAGAATGCGCAAGAAAAATGGCGAAAGGTGCCTTTTGCCGAACGTGCTCTGAGAATGCACAGGGCGGCCGAAATTTTGCGCTCCCGTAAAGAGGAATTTGCCCGACTAATTAGCGACGAAATGGGCAAAATCATTCGCGAATCGCGGGCAGAGGTGGAAAAATGTGCCTGGGTTTGCGATTATTATGCGGATCATGCGCAGGAATTTTTAGCCGACGAACACATTGCTACCGATGCCACGCAAAGTTACGTGGCTTTTGATCCCATGGGGGTGGTATTGGCCGTAATGCCCTGGAATTTCCCTTTTTGGCAGGTATTTCGTTTTGCCGCTCCGGCATTAATGGCCGGAAATGCCGGACTTTTGAAACATGCTTCCAATGTACCGGGTTGTGCTTTGGCTATTGAAGGTATTTTCAGAGAGGCCGGTTTCCCGGAACACTTGTTCCGCACTTTACTTATTAAGGCTTCGTTGGTACCTGTCGTTATTAACGATAGCCGCGTAAAAGCGGCCACCTTAACCGGTAGCGAACCGGCCGGTGCCGCTGTTGCCGCTTTGGCCGGTAAAGTCATCAAAAAAAACGTCCTGGAATTGGGCGGTTCCGATCCGTTTATTGTGCTTGACGATGCGGAAATGGAACCATGTGTTGCCACGGCCGTGCAAGCCCGCATGATCAATGCCGGACAAAGTTGCATTGCCGCCAAACGCTTCATCGTTGTGGAAAGCCGCCTGCGTGAGTTTGAAGAAAAAATGACGGCCGGCATGGCTGCTTTAAAAACGGGTGATCCGCTTGATGACTCCACTGATGTCGGACCGTTGGCTCGGGAAGATCTGGTTAAAGAAATTGATCGTCAGGTGCAGGCCTCTGTGGCGGCCGGTGCCCAATTGCTTTTGGGCGGTAAGCGCAAAGAAGGCGAGGGGTGTTATTATTTGCCGACCGTACTTAGTGCCGTGGGCCCGGGCATGGCCGTGTTTACCGAAGAAACCTTCGGGCCGGTAGCCACCATCATTCCTGTTAAGGATGAGCAGGAAGCTATCCGCGTGGCTAATGAATCGGAATTCGGCTTGGGCGCCAGTCTGTGGACGCAGGATATCGATAAAGCCCGGAAATTGGCCCGCGAAATTCAAAGCGGTTCCGTTTTTATTAACGGCATGGTCAAGTCCGATCCCCGATTGCCGTTTGGCGGTATTAAACGTTCGGGGTATGGCAGAGAATTGTCTCATTACGGAATTAAAGAATTTGTGAACATTAAAACCGTATGGATCCGTTAATGGGCTCGGGTCGTTTTTTAGTATTTAAAAAATAAATTAAAGAATCGATTTAATGGACAAACCGGAATTTACAACGGGAACGCGGCTTTTAAATTTTACCATGGGCCTGATCAGCATCTTCCTGATCGTGTGGGTGCTGTCAATCGGTCAGGTGATTATTGTCCCCTTTTTGGTGGCTTTGTTTTTGGCCTTTATTCTGGAACCGGTTGTTCAACTTTTTGTGCGTTTTAAAATCCCCAACATTTTAGCCGTCTTAATAACCCTAACTCTGGCCTTTGTCGTCTTGTATCTTTTGGGCCTGCTGGTTTACGTGAATGTGCAGATTTTCGTCGATCAATTTCCCAAATATCAGGCCCGCATGCTCCAATCTCTTGATAATTTCATGAAGCAAATGACCCATATTTTAAATCAGCAAAAATACCAGATTTATCTGGATCGCAAGACCTGGTCGCAAATCGATTGGATTTCGGCGATTCGCAACCTGGATATCGCCAAGTATTTGCTGAATAGTGTGGGCTCGTTTTTAACCTTTGTTTTTAAGACGGTGATCGTAATTATTTTCCTGGCCTATTTTTTAATGGGGAAACGGAATATTAACGTTAAGGTGCGTCTGGCTTTCGATCATGCTCAGGCGGAACGTATTATCACCATTTTGGATAGCGTAACGACTCAAGTGCAGAAATATTTGGGAGCCAAGACATTGGCCAGTTTAATTTTGGGCGGATTGAGTATTCTGGTCATGCTGGCCTTCGGACTTGATTTTGCCATTTTTTGGGGCTTTTTGATTTTTCTGTTTAATTTTATTCCCAATATCGGTTCAACCATCGCTACGTTGCTGCCGGCTTTGTTCAGCCTGGTGCAATTCGGATCTTTAGGGCGCGGATTCTGGATTTTGCTTTCCATTACCTTTTTACAGGCCTTAATGGGTAACGTGGTGGAACCTCGTTTAATGGGGCGTTCCCTGAATTTGAGCCCTTTAATGGTGATTGTCTCTTTGATTTTTTGGGGCTATTTATGGGGCGTGGCCGGATTGATATTGGCCGTACCCATTTTGGCCATTTTAACCATCATGTTCGAAAATATTCCCGAATTGCGTTTCCTGAGTGTGTTCTTCAGAGGTAAAGTAGGCTAAACAACACAGGAGCAGGGGACAAGGGCCAAGGCGGCAAGGAGCAAGGGAAGTTTGGTTTGCCGGCCTAGGGATCGCTGACAGCGGGATCCCGCTCTTGCGGGAGCATTCAACCGTTTCCCCTTTCCTTTTTGCTGGTCCTCTATCCGTCTTCGATCCGTCGATAGCCGGATCTTCGATCAGTCAGGAGCCTGATCTTCGATACGTCAAGGGCCGTATCTTCGACTCGTCGAAGACACTTTCCCCTCTTAGCGGAAGGGAAAGTAAGGCGTAAGCGTTTGCCCGTTTTTTCGCTAACCGTGATTTATAGGCACGTATTCGGGCAATTTGATCAGGACGAGACCGATATTACTTGCAAATGAGCACCACCCCAATTTCCATTCAACGATTCAACCATTCAACCATTATTTTTTAAACCCATCCGCCCTCGACGC
>CAZHIZ010000110.1:0-6253 GCA_964532875.1 uncultured Caldithrix sp.
ATAAGGCATACCCCCTAAAATCAATAAAAGCCGTTCCGTTTTACGGGACGGCTTTTAGCTTTTTTATGATTTTATTACGATTTATTTTTTTCCATCATCGCTACGGAGCGCACATCTGCCCCGTATTTTGCCGCAATCAATTCGGCCATGATGCTGATGCCGATCTCCGCCGGCGTTTGCGCGCCGATATCCAAACCGATGGGCATGTGAATGCGTTCGATGGCCTGCGAGGGAATGCCTGCCTTCTTCAATTCAGACAAAATTTTTTGTGTTTTTGTGGCGCTGCCGATGGCGCCTAAATAGGCCAGGTTTAAGGGCGCGCAGTGTTTGAGCAGTAAGGTATCGTAAGCATGGGAATTGGTTACAACTACCACGTACGTATTCTCGTCGAGGCTCAATTTCTTTACGGCCGTGCCGTAGGGCAAGTGAATAATCTGGTTGGCCTGCGGTAGGTTTTTGGCATTGGCAAATTCGGCCCGCGGATCGACCACCACGGTCCAAAAGCCGCAATCCGGAGCCAGTGCGGCCAATACTTTGCCCACATGCCCCCCACCGAAAACAATCAAACGATCGCGTTGACCGATGGGCTCGAATAATACTTCCATTTTGCCACCGCAAAGCATGCCGCCTTTCTCGTCCAGATCATACGTCCGGCGCCAGATGTCGCGTCGCTGCCAATTTTCGCGTACTTCCTTAACCGCCTGATATTCGGCCCGGCCTCCCCCGATGGTACCGTAGGTTTTTCCGTTGGCCAAAACAAGCATTTTGTCGCCCAAACGTCCGGGCGATGAGCCCTCGATGGCAATGATCGTTAAAACAACGCCGGCCTGATTGTTTTCCAATGCCTGCCGAATATGTTCAAAAATATCATGCACTTTGCTTACTCCGGGATTAAATTCGCATTTGTAAAAATAACGGTTGTAACACTAAAGAGCAAAAGGTATTTTGCAATCCTTTTTTTACTGGTTGCATGAACCCAAACGATCAGACGACAGTTGTGGGTCGCTTTTGCCTTTCGGCTGTAACAAAAATTCCGGCCCGACCTTCCAGTGGGCACTTGGTGACGCAAATGCCGCATCCGATGCACAGCTCGGCCACAACGTAGGGATATTTAACCTTCTTCGTTCGGCCCGTAACCGGATCGGTGTAATCCCGCACGTCAAACTTAATGGCTTTGTCCGGCGTGGGGCAATGTTCTTCGCAAACCAGACATTCTTCGTTGCGGCTGTAAGGAATGCACAAATTTTTATCGAAATGCGCCAGGCCCATAGGCGTTTTTTGTTTTATTTCCAAAGGCAAGGGTAAAATCGCTTGCGTAGGACAAACCTGGCCGCACAAATTGCATTCGTATTCGCAATAACCGATGCGCATTTCGGCCACCGGCAACCACAAATCGTCGATGGCGTTTTGAATGCCGGAAGGTTGCAAACAAGCCCCGTTGGAAGCACAAATACGCACACACTCCATGCAGCGAATACACTTATCGCGGAAATCATCTTCCGGCAGGGCGCCGGGCGGACGAATTTGTTGATCGTAACGGGTTTTATTCGGTAGGTGCAGATTGATCAAACCCAAGGTGGTAAAACTAACTAATGAAGTCTGCAAGAATCGGCGCCGTGAATAATCCACTCGTGAACGGTACGGCTGCCAACGCCACTCGTACGAGATGGATTTGTATTTTTCCGGGCAGGTTTCGGCACAACTGAAACATTGAATACACTCCACTTTGCTGGTGCGGGTAAAATCATCCGCAGGAATGGCGCCCATTTTGCATTCCGTCTGGCACAACCCACAGGCCGGGCAAGAGGGCTTGACTACCCGTTCCAAAAAACGAAATTGCGACAAAAAGCCCAGCAAGGCTCCGGCCGGGCACAAATAGCGACACCAAAAACGGCGACTCAATTTTTCTGCCGCTAAAATAAGCCCGATGAAAAGGGCAATCCAGAACAGTTGTTGATAATGGACTTGATTTTCGGGCATGATGATGTTTTTGTATTGATCGTAAACGGCATAAGGCAGATCACCCAAAAAAGACCAGTTACTCACCGTTAGTAACGAGGTTTCTGCAAACAGGGTGGCCAAGGGATAAAAGACAACGGTTAGGGCCCGGTTAAAGATGGACAGCGGATCGAAATAACCCCACAAATGCAGCGAGAAGAGAGACAATATCAGCAAACCGACCAGGATGGCAAATTTTAAGAAGCGCAGTTTTTCGTATTTTTGTGTTTGGCGGTTGTGCGGAGAATGCAAAACTTTGGAGGTAATATCCAATAGCGTGCCTAACGGACAAATCCATCCGCAAAAAACGCGCCCCAAAAAAGGCGTTACCAGCAAAATGAGCAACCCCGGCCAAAAAAGCCACGACCAGTGCCCGTCCTTAATGAACAAAAAGAGCGGGGCAAGCGGGCTAAAACGGAGACCGATTTCCGTGGGGAAGCCTGAATCCAGCGGATAGCGCGTTAATAAAAACAATACGATAAAAAGCAGAAAGAAAGCAATCTGGCTGATGCGCCGCAGTGTCTGTAATTTCAACGATCAACTCCGTAACAAAATAGGTACTAAGTCAAACGGATTTTGCGTACATTCAGTTTTTTAGGCTCGTATTTGGCCAATCCTTTTTCAAAAGCTTTTTGAATGTGCGGAACATCGTCCAAAGTTAAGCCGAAAAGCGCAAGGGCCACATAATCGGCCGAAACCGTACAATCGCTTACGATTAAAGTTTTGCGTAGTTGTACATCGGCCGGATTCCCACCCACCGGTCCGTTGGCCGTTAAAATGCGGTAGGCATCAATCACGGTTAAGGTGGGCAATATTTTGCGATCGATGTCGGTTAACTTTTCGGCAAATCCGTTGTGAATCAGGCCGCGATTGTCCCCCATAACACCCATCAAATTTTTCAAGCCCAGGGTAACGGTCGACAACGAATGCTGCTTGGCAATGGGCACATTGATCACCTTGTCCGCTTTCAGATAGTCTTCGTAAATGGGCCATTCGTCAATAACCGTTCCGTCGATTTTCAGCGGTTTAAAACGGTTTTTACGTACCTGTTCCACTTTGGCCCCGGCTTTTTTGGCAAATGCCGCAATTTGACTGGAGCGATACGCCCGACGCGGATTGTTGCAGGTACGATCAAACACTTTAACTTCCTTGGCCCCGGCTTGTTTGCAGGCTTTAACCAAAGCCGCCACCAGGCGGGGGTTGGTGGTGGCCGCCAATTCCGGCGGACGATCCCAGGCCATATTGGGTTTAATGACCACGGTGTCGCCTTTTTTAATGAATCGTTCCAGACCGCCGTAAGCGGCTAAAGCCCGGGAAAGCAGAGCCTCCGGTTCGCCATTTTCCACCCAAACCACATGGGGTGTTGAAGCCCCGGCCCGTAAAAAAGGAGGTTTAAAAAAAGGCAAAGCACCAAGCCCTAAGGCTCCTGCGGACAAAGAAAACAAAAACTGCCGACGTTTCATGTACCCTCCGCACGTCTGAATTTTTACCACAATATAAACGGTGCAAAGCCTGTTTGCAAATGATGTCCGCTGAAATGCGAACCGGAAACCGCTTTTCGGTTACGCGTAAGGTTTTATCTTGTTTTTAAAGCGCCCGAATGCTAAATTGTGTTATTATTGTGAATGCAAGATTTAAGGAGGAAACGTGTCGCGATTAATGGTTTCTATTTCCGGTTTACGCGGAGAAGTGGGCAGCACTCTAAGTCCGGAAGTTGTGCAAAAATACACTTTGGCTTTCGCCAAATTTATCGACGGCGGGAAAGTTGTTTTGGGACGCGATTCCCGGGTTTCCGGCCCGTGGATTGCCGATATGGTAAAAGGTTGTCTGGTAGCCAGCGGTTGTGAGGTTGTGGACATCGGAATCGTTACCACACCTACGGTCGAATTGGAAATTGAACACCATAAGGCCGCGGGGGGCATTGCCATTACGGCCAGCCACAATCCCATTCAATGGAACGGACTTAAATTCATGGCCGCCGACGGGCGATTTTTACCGCCGGAAGCCGCACAGCAGGTTTACGCCATGGCCGACCGCGCCGAAACGGCTTTGAAACCGTGGGATCAATTGGGCAAGGTTGTTAGCGATACGCAGGCCATTCGGCGCCATATCGATAAGGTTTTACGCATTTCTTATTTGGATGTGGAAGCCATCCGTAAGCGACACTTTAAAGTTGCGGTTGACACTGTCAACGGGGCGGGCGGATTGATCATCCCACAACTGCTCGAAGAATTAGGCTGTGAGGTAACGGCTATCAATCAGGAACCAAATGGCCGTTTTGCCCACACGCCGGAACCTTTGCCGGAGAACCTTAAACAACTGAGCGAAACCGTGCGGCGGGTAAAAGCCGATGTGGGTTTTGCCGTCGATCCGGATGTGGATCGCTGTGCCATTGTGGATAACGAAGGGACGCCCATCGGCGAAGAATACACCCTGGTTATTGCCGCCAAATTGGTTTTCAGTAAAACACTGGGGCGCATGGTTATTAACATGTCCACTTCCCGTGCTTCGGAAGATATTGCCAAATATTACAACTGCATGGTTGTGCGCAGCAAAGTGGGCGAAATTAATGTGGCCGAAAAAATGAAAGAGATCGACGCGGTTATCGGTGGTGAAGGAAACGGCGGCGTGATTTTGCCCGAAGTGCATGTGGGACGCGATGCACCGGTGGCCGTGGCCTTAACTTTGCAAGCCTTACTGGAACACGGCGGCACCATGAAAGAACTGAAAGCCTCTTTGCCGCAATACGAAATGGTCAAGAAAAAGGTATCCGTCGCCGGACTCGATCCCGATGGCATTTTGCAAGCTTTACAGGAGAAATACAAAGATCATGAAATCAATACCCTGGACGGCCTGAAGATTGATTTCGAGCGCAGTTGGGTACACTTACGCAAATCCAATACGGAACCCATCTTGCGCGTTATTGCCGAGGCCCCGACCCGCGAAGAGGCCGAAGCTTTGGCCGAACGATTTATTAAAGAAATCCAAAATGCCTGAAAGCATGAATCATTAGCATGAAAGCGGAAAATCCATGGCAAACATTACCCCCGATGTTCTCGAAAAAATAATCACCCAGGTGATTAAGGAAACACAGGAAGTCCGGCCGTTTTCTTACGACGCGGCCAACGAGCTGATTTCCTTCGGTGCGGAGCGTGTGGGAGCCGAAGGGCCCACCTGCCCGCCCAAATACGAATTAGCCAAATGGATCGATCACACTCTGCTAAAACCGGAAGCCACCAGAGAGCAAATCGAGAAGATTTGCGACGAGGCCATCCAATACAACTTCGCCTCTGTGTGTGTGAATCCCACCTGGGTCCCCTTAGCTTACAAAAAGTTGCGCGGTCATGCCCCGAAAGTGGTCACGGTAATCGGCTTCCCACTGGGAGCCACTTTCCCGGAAGTTAAAGCCAGAGAAACCGAACTGGCCATCGAGCGCGGGGCGGACGAAGTGGATATGGTCATTAATATCGGTGCTTTGAAATCGGGTGATTACGCTCTGGTGGAACACGATATTCGTTCGGTCGTGCGTGCCGCCAGACGCCACATTGTTAAAGTAATCATCGAAACCTGCCTGCTCACCGATGAAGAAAAAGTAACGGCTTGCACCATTGCCATGCACGCCGGAGCCAATTACGTGAAAACCTCCACGGGATTCAGCAAGGGCGGCGCTACCGTGAAGGACGTGGCTTTAATGCGTAAAGTGGTCGGTTCCAAATTGGGGGTTAAGGCCAGCGGCGGCGTACACAGTTACGAAGAAGCCTGCAAAATGGTTGAAGCCGGTGCCACACGTATCGGGGCCAGTGCCAGTGTGGCGATTGTTAGTAACGGCAGCCCAACCTCCAATTCGGCCTATTGATGGTTTTTCATTTTAAAAGTTTCCTTCTGTTATTCTGAATCCCGATTGATCGGGGTGAAGAATCCCCAGGGTGTTTAAAAGGAATTCTTCGCCACGCTCAGAACAGTTCTGCCAAATTTATTCCTTTTGTCTTGAATTGTTCATTTATCCCTTTTAAATTAGAATTAATTATTATCCCCAACATTAGCAAGGAGACCTTCACATGAAATCTCTGCGTTTAACCGTTACCGTTCTATGGCTGTTATTTTTTGCAACGGCTATTAGTTTTGCCCAGAACAAATCCCAGCCCACAAAAAAATCATTTCATTTTAAACGGTATGCCTTACAATTTAGTGTACCCGATTTCCTGAAATTTTCCAATTTCGAAGGTTCAATCTTGTCTCTAAAATATCATTTTAA
>CAZHIZ010000110.1:6353-11274 GCA_964532875.1 uncultured Caldithrix sp.
AATATAGCATTGGATTTAAAGCCTTAAACGGGGTGGAATGGTTTTTCCATTCAAGCATGAGTTTGAGCTTGGAATACGCCTTTAGATTCGAATATTCCAAATCAAAAACCACCAATATTGAAAAACTTGTTGATACTCATCAACAAGGCATTTCGACTTACAAAAAGGGTACCTGGCAGCTTGTACCAGGAAGCATCTATTTGGGTTTAAGTATTTACCTCTGACAGAATTGTAACAATTGCCAAAAGAATCCTTTCGTCTTTGTTAAAATCTCTTCCCACCTTAAAGTGCATGGGAGCGGGTGAAAAGGCACTAGCGAAAATGTGCATTAAGCTTTAGACCAAGCCAATTTGTGTTCTAAATGACGGTTCTTCTTGCAACCTTTTGGCAAAATCATTAACCTCTACCAAAACAAACGGTGTGAGGTATATGATTCGAATCCTTTTTCCCCTTTTAATAATGGCGTTTAGCGTTGTGCGGATTTCCGGCGCAAACCGTAGCGATGTTTTGATTGTGGAGCATCCCCGGCCATTAATTCTGCTGGATGCTTACCAGCGCTCCGTTCCGCCAACGGTAAAAAAAGAATGGCCGGCCTTTTTACCCCTTTTTTTAGGGCCTGCGGAAACCCTGCCCGACGGTATTACGCGGGTACGTACGGCGCACATTTTAGGACGGAAATATTTTGTTTTACTCGGAAAGGACGGCCGGCCTCTGGGTCTGCAAAACGCGGGGTTCCACCGTTGGTACACAAAAGTACGGATTCTGAACGACACGGTTCTGGTTAAAAAGGATTTGCCGCTTTTACAGCCAAAAACGTTAAAGGTTTTGCAAACCGTTCCCGCAGGCAGAAAATTGCTGCGCCTTTTCCGGACAAAAAATTATTATTTTGTGCGTACGTTTCGCAAGCCGTTTGTTTTTGCTTACCTTCCTTTGCGCTATCGCAATCGCCTGACAAAAATCCATGCTGCCCGTTTACAGGCCGAAATCCGGAAGCAAGATTTCGAGCAGCAAATCCGTTATTTTCTGAATCGCAAAAATCGGGCCTATCAAACATTGTTCACCTATTTCAAAAAAATGAACAAAACACCGCCCCAAAAAAAGGCTCCGCAGTGGCAATTAAGGGAAATAAAAAACGGCTTCACGCTCCGTTTCTCTGATCCTGCGTACTGGAAGAAGTGGCAACGCAGTAGCCGCATTTTCTTACAGGAATTGCGTGAGCTTTGTCGTTCCTTCCACTATGTGGTGCAAGAAAAGGGCTCCGGTAGGTTTATTATTCGGCGGGATGACCTATGAAGAGTTTACATCTGAAACATTTAGCCGCTACCCTTTTGGTCAGTTTGCTGCTAATCGGACTTTTTGCGGCTACCCACCACCCGCAAAAATCGGATCGGGGCATTCCCGCAGCGGTTCAATTACTGGAGCAGCTTCAGCCCGATGCGCAGGATGCTTTTCAGGTGAGCCTTTTTAAAGACATGGCCGCTACTTTTGCCGGAGCGGACAGTGCCCGGTTTTGGACTTATTGGCAGCAGTTTGTTCAACTTCGTCAAAACGAAGTACGCCGCTTATCCGCCCGATACCGGCAAAAAATCGCGGGGCGCTTAACCTTTGGTACACTAACGGCCATGTATTTTAACTTCATCTGGATTTACCTTTTGGTAATTGCATTCACCTACTACGGGGTGCAAACGCTGGGCACGTTTTTGTTTTTACGATACAAACAACACCGGCCGCCGGATGCCGTGCGCATTTTAAGGGCTTTGCGCCGGGCACTATTGCATTCCACCCGGAAAAATTGGCTTACTTTTTTGCGCATGGTTGCTGCAGCCTTTTTAAAAATTTTTGTGTATTTCGTTTTGTTTGCTCCGGCCTACGTGATTGCCTATTCCATCAAATCCGATTTTGACACGGAATCGACGTTGTTCATGATTGTTTTGGGCATGGTGTCCAACGGCGTGCTGATTATTTACGCTAACAAATTTTTTCATCTTTTGCTCAGCGAAAGCCGTAAAGGATACGTTCGCACGGCTGTGGTCAAAAATCTGAAAAACGATTTCAGTCCGGGTAAAGCGCGGGGCATTAGCTGGCGGCAACTTTTTGCCTTGCGCAAAGATTTTCGCGGCCATGTGTTGCACCATATCTTCATGAACGCACGTTACCAATACGTAACGACTTTTAAAGAGCAAGCCGCCTTCATTATCACCGGATTGATCATTATTGAAATGGCTTTGAACATTCACGGCCATTTGAGCTACGAATTGTTGCAGCAATTGCTTTACGGAAACTACGATTTGGCCGTGCTCATTATCTGGGGGCTTTTTCTGCTGGTCAAAGCCACGGAATGGGCTACAGACATTGTTTTGGCTCGCATTCAAAAACGTTTGGGGTATCGATGAAGTGGTTCGGAGCCAAGTTGAAAAGCGCTGCGGCCGGTTGGGCTAAAAAGCGGGGTTCCGCCTTGAGTAAATTATTAGGGCGCGCCGAACAAGGATTCCAACGCCTGTCGGCATACCGCACGCAAGTTTACTTTTTTCTCTGGACGGGCGGATTGCTGCTGCTTTGGCTGTGGGATGTTCTCTTTCTCAACGCGCCGGAACGTCATTTGCTGGAGGTGGCCTTTGTTCATTCCCTGTTCATTGCTTCCCTGGTGGTTCTGATTAGCTTTATCTTAGCCTGGTCGGCGGCCTATGCCATCGAAGTGCTGACCGATCGGCAAAAAGAACTAACTGCCGGAACCATCCATTTTGTTCTGAATCTCATCCGTTCCCTGCCCCAAATTGTGGGTGTTCTTTTGGGCTATGTGTGGATTACCTACCGCATCCAAAATGGTTTTTTGCGAAATCCGATCGGCATCATGCTTTGGATGGCTCTTTTCCTGGCCTTGTTTATTTTTCCCGAAGTGGTGGTTTTATTACGCGAACGTATTGCCTACTTCCGACAATCCGATTTTTTTAATGCCATGCGTGTTTCCGGCATTTCCGATTGGCGCATTATTAATTACGATATTTTATGGAAGAACAGTCGCCTGCACCTTTTGAATAAGATGATCGCCGTATTTTCTTCGGCCGTATTTTTACAATGCAGCGTGGATTTCATTGTTTCCGTGGGACTTTCCACGCGGGTGAGTGCCGTGAATTTGCCGGTTACCCTGGGTAGCTTGCTGGCCGATATCGATAGTAAACAGGATATTCTGGCCATCGGCTACAGCCTTGCTCATCCTGCCTATTTTCCCAATCTGTTCTTTCGCCATTTGCAAGGTCTTAGCGTGGCCTTTGTCATCGTGTTCACTTTGTTTTCTCTGTACAAAATCGCCAATGCCCTGGCCGAAAGGTTCCGCTTATGATGCGTTTTAAGCTGACCATCGCCAGTCGCGATCACCTGTTGGTTTCCATTGATGATTTCCACCTGGCCGCAGGCAAGATCACCGTGCTTTTCGGCGAATCGGGCATCGGTAAAACCCTGATTGCTCAGGCTTTGTTCGGTTTGCTGGATCCGTACGAATTACACATCGAAATTAATGGCCGTGACTATCAATCTTACCTGCGCTCCCGCGAACTGCACCGCTTGCAATCCGACGGTTTTTTTGTGTTTCAGGAACCGTCCACCCATTTGAATCCCTTAATGACTTTAGAAGAACAATTGAATGAGGGTGCTTTAAAACGCGCTGGCCGGCAAGAACAAATTTTACAGGCCCTTTGGCAAAAACCGTACGCCAGCCACATTCGCCCCCTGCTTTCGGTGTATCCCAAACCGTACCGACCCAGCGGGGGAGAAAAACAGCGCATTTTGTTAGCCATGGCTTTTAAGAAGTGGGCCATGCCTTGTAAAAATAAAGATCGTCTTTTTATTTTTGACGAACCGACCGGAAGTTTGGACAATAGGTATCGGGACATTTTTTTAAAGGAATTACTACGGCGGTATCGGGAACAACCGTTTACCGTTTTACTCATCACGCACGATTATTCCATGATCAGTGCTTTTACGGAACATCATGCGACTTTGCTGCCCCATATTTATTTTAAGGAATTGCGTCGCCAGAACACTGCGCTGGTAAAGCTGTTGGATTTTAAGCCGGCGGCCTACACCGATTGGCTGGCCCGCCAGCATCCTGCCAGCGGCCTGCGCACCAGCGATCAATCGCCCGTATTAAAAATAACACCGAAATTTAAAGTCTTTGACAAAACCTTTTTATTAAAGTTGGGTCATCCCGAGGCGCCTACCAGCCCGCTTTTGCTGCACAAGGGGGAGTTGGTTTATTTAAAGGCGCCCAGCGGCATGGGCAAAACCACCCTGGCCAAAATTATTGCCGGTTTGCAACGGGCACAAGAGGTGCATTTTGAATTGGGCGGCTTGTCTTTCGATACGCATACGCCGATTGCGGTCTGGCGTAAATACATTTGGGGCAAGAAATTGGCCATGGTCTTCCAGCATGCGGACGAAGCCCTAAATTTGCAAGCTCTTGTCCGGGATATTTTCAAAGGGCTACCAGGCGTTACTTTAAAGGAACCGGAGGAAATGTTACAGGCCTTACGTGCGATTTTCGATGACACGTTGGCACCTTCCTTTTTGAAGCAAAAAGTGGGATATTTAAGCGGCGGACAAAAACAGCGACTTAACTTATTGCGCGCTCTTTTACTGCATCCGGAAGTGATCATCTTGGACGAACCCCTGAACGGCCTTGATTTCGAAAGCATTCGGAAGGTAATTGAAATCATCGAACGTAAAATGGCGGCCGGCAGCGGTGTTTTACTAATCTCCCATAACGAAGAGATTTTTGATCGCATCGTTCCCGAGAACAAGCGCTATTATTTAACGGAAGCATGGGAACCGGAGAAAAAGACAACAGAGAATGATGGAGCAGGGATAAATGAGAAAAGGTTGAAAAGGTGAATCGTTGAATAGAAACTGGTACGGCAGGTCTGCG
>CAZHIZ010000111.1:0-4388 GCA_964532875.1 uncultured Caldithrix sp.
TTATTTCAAAAGCATCATTTTGCGAACTGCATGAAAATTGCCGGCCTTGATGGAATAAAAATACACACCGGAAGCTAATTGAGTCGGATGGAAGCGGATGACATGCTTTCCGGCCGGACGCGTTCCCTCGTACAAGGTGGAAATTTTTTGGCCGTTTACATTAAATAATTCAATGGTAACATGTTGCGTTTTAGGCAAAGTAAAGGGAATTTCCGTTGCAGGATTAAACGGATTGGGATAGTTCTGTCCCAAACGATAGCTGCGCACCAATGAACCGTTTTTAGCGATGGCAGCCGGCATGCTCTCGTTCACATTAATCGTTTGATTTGGATTCACTCCGGTAAAAACATCCACGTTACCGGAAACGGGCCATTCCACAATAACCGTATCGATGACCGTGGCCGTGCCCACACCGAAATGTGCCACGGCACTACTTTGCGCTAAACCTCCGGAAATGGCGGTAATTTCCCGCATCTGACGGGTCAGTCCGCTCCCCTGCTCCGGAATGTGGGCTACAATTTTAACTTTTGCCCCGATGGCCAATTTATTGGTATAGCCGTCGCGCCCCGTTAATTTTACATTAAGATATCCATTAGACGTACCTTGATTCATGTAAAGCAGCGGCTCGCCTACACGGGTTACCACCACATCCATGGCCCCATCATGATTTACGTCCAGAGCAGCAACGGCGCGCCCGTTACCGCGTCCTGTACCGTCGCCGGGATCCAACGCTTCGAAGACACTGTGTACCGGAATTAAATGGTAATCCGGATAGCCGGAATTCAGGTACAACCGCGAAGAATCCGTGTCGGAACGCCCCAGGCTGGTGGTTAACAAATCCAAATCGCCGTCATTATCCACATCCAGCCAAACCGAACCTTGCGAATAGTAGTAATCACTAAATACGGCACCGGCCGCAGCGCCAAGAAATTGAAACGAATCTTTACTTGCCGTGCTGTAATTGACGTAGAGAAAGTTGTTACCCGCAGGGCTGTCGATGGCATTGGTTACGAATAAATCCATTTTCCAATCATTATTGAAATCGCCCCAGCTACAACCAACGCTGGCAAAGCGAATACCGCCCGTCGTATCCTGAAACGTATGATCCAGAACATGGACAAAGCCGTTTCCCTGATTATTCTTCCACAAGCGATTGGTGGCTCCGCCGCCGGAACAATTAAAAATGTCCATCCAGCCGTCGTTGTTGTAATCACACCAACCAAAGCCCGATCCGAACGTTTTGTATTGTGAACTGTCGCTTACGATCAGGCCCACGTCAGCCACGCTATCGCGGTGGAAAGTGCTCCCGTCGATATTGGTGTAAAAACTATTTTGGGCTTTACCGTTTGATCCGAAAACAACCAAACCGTTATCGATAAAAATGTCCAGTAAGCCGTCGTTATTGCGATCGCCCCAGGCTACCACACGGGAATCGATTTCATCCGTAACAAGCGGGCCGGCATCGGTAACCTTGGTAAAGGTAAATTCGTCCGGGCCGTCATTGCGGTACAAATTGTTGGGGGGAGTGGGATCATAAGGCATGCCGCCTTCTTTGGCCTCGGCAATGTACAAATCGATGTAGCCGTCGTTGTTGTAATCGCCCCAGCTCGCACCGACTGAAATTTGATTTTCGGTTGAAACGCTGGAACTGTTGTCCAAAGTCAATGTACCGTTAACATTTTTGTACAATAAATTCGTGAAGGGATTTCCTTCGCGCGAATCGCCGCGGGCAATAAATACATCGTCCCAGCCGTCGTTATTGTAATCGCCTACGGCCACGCCGAGGCATTCACTGGTATCGCTGATGAGCACCTGAGGCGCCAGAAAGGGATCGCTTTGCGCAAAAGCCAGTGTTAGAGAAAAAACAGAGATGAATGAAAAAATTAAAAATGCTCGGGGTATCATAAAATCAAACCTCCCTTTTGATTATATTCCGTCGTAATTAAAAGCAAAGTATCCGGCTTTAAGGCGTACGCAAAGCCGGGTGCATAATAAAATACTTCTCACTTGGTAAACCGATAAAGTATAATTCAATAAATCGATTTTTGAGGTGTTACAGGTCACATTAAAACAATAAGTGCGTTTTGAAAGCAGGGAAAAGTTGCAATAGTTAAAATCTCCGTTTCATCCCGTTCGGATTGAAACGGAGATTGCAAGTTTGTCAGATAACTATTTGAGTAACAACAATTTTCTTGATTTTAAAGTATTGCCGACTTTCAGCACCAATAAATACATGCCAGAAGATACGTTTCTCCCTCTACTATCCCGGGCTTCCCAGCGCAGTTCATATTTGCCGGAACTTAATCTTTGGTGCAACAAGTTTTTGATTTTCTTTCCATTCAAGTCAAAAACAGTTAATGTTACCAGATTATTTTCTTTGTTCTGCGGAATGGCAAAAACGATATGCGTTACGGGGTTAAAGGGATTGGGAAAATTAGGATACAAAGTCACGGTTTTGGGCACTGTTTGCCCGGACAATTTTTCAAAAAAACCTTTCTGGGCGGCAATAGTAATTTTAACCGGCCCATGTTCCAAGACGTTACCATTCAAACTTACATCTTCCAACTTGTACCAATACGTCTTTCCGGCTTCCACCGTCGAGTCAAGATACGAATAGTTATGAGCGTAAGAAGCGTTTCCTGCTCCTTTTAATGCGGGTGAGGTTTGGTAGTCGTCAAGTTGTCGATAATTCCGGCCATTGTCTTCACTACGTTTAATGATAAAACCCATATTTTCCAGTTCGGATTCCGTGCGCCATTTTAAAATGACGGATCCATTCATCACATCGGCTGAAAACGCGGACAAGGTGACCGGCAAAGAATTGTCTCCTGTTGAGGCCACAACGAAATCCGAAAAGGAAGTCAATCCCGAGACACTAATGTAAGGCTCGTTGTAGTTTAACGTAGCCCCCAAATCTTCAACATTTTCCCAGGCCGATGAGGCATCGGCCCGCTTCAAAATTTTTAAGGTATTGAAGTTGTCAATGCCCGTCATTCCGGTTAGATCAAATCGAATGGTGTAGGTCCCCACATTTGTTCCGGCGGATGCGCTTACGGTCCAGTTTCGATCGGTGGCAATCTTGACAATTCCCGTTGGTAGAGAACCGCTGATTCCAGGGTCGCCTGTTTTTTTAGCAGCCGTAAATTGCGTACTTGCTGTAACGCCCGAAGGAAAAGTCAGCCAGATTCCCGTATCCTTTATTTCAAACTCACTACTCCCGTTTCCGCTCTCAATAGTCGGGGTGGCGGAGATAACTGCTGTGGGATTCGTTTCGTTGGATGAAGAGGCCGTCGTTACGGAGAGGTTAATATGATCGGTAGAATAAACACTCTGGCCGGAGGCTTTTCCGTACACATCAAACGAATATGTTGTGGCGGCATTTAAACCGCTTACCGTATAAGTCGTATCGTTTCCTGAATAAATTTCATTGCCATCTTTGAGCAGCCTGAATTCGGCAGAACGTCCGGCCCAATGCAATGTTAGCCCGGTCGCTGTAATCTGATCTGCTTTTAAATATTGAGGGACTTCAACCGTGCCAAATTCAGCAAAGCAGGTTTTCCAGCGCCCGTCGCCTCCGGAGGATGAACCACGTGTCCAGGCATATTGATTGAATACCCAAAAATTCATTTCATCGGAAGGATCCAAAGCAATTGAACTGTAGTCACCCCATCTATTACGCGAGCCGCTAAAGACCCGGTAATATTGATCAAGGCCTGCATGGAGTGTCTGAGAAGGCTGAACAGTACCTGCTGCATCCGTGCTTTTATGAATGGTGTAATAGGCCCCGGCATAAATTGAGGAAGCGGAAGCTGAAAATCCGATGGCGATGTCTCCATCCTGATTTAAGGATATGGCCGGATAGGAAGTGTACGTATTCGAGGCAATATCTTCACCACCTACCATTCCGCTTTGCGACAATGACAAATTACTCAAATTGGTCGTATTTACATCAAACCACAAAACCGTAGCTTGATCGGCATCGGTACCGGATGGCGGGTTAACCGTAAAAGCGCCCACCAATCGATCATCACGCCAAACGCAGGACTGGGCGCGGTCATCCCCAAAGTCGATCAGATCACTGGTTCCGTTTTGAGGTGCCTGCGGGACGCTGCCGTAATCCACATCCCCTAAATTAATGAATTGATGCGAAAAAGACGGATTATTTAACGGGTTTTCCACACGAATAATTTCGATGTAATCATCACCATTCCCCGAGTCTTCCCAACCTGAATCAAATAAAAATACACCGACATTGGAAGGGATGGTACCGTAAACATGCGCCGGTTGCAGAGTAAAGGCCTGACTACTGGAACCGACCTCCGTGGACGGGTCATAAACCGAATAAGACGAGCTACTGCCGGAATACAAATTTTTATTCAAAATCCACA
>CAZHIZ010000111.1:4488-11234 GCA_964532875.1 uncultured Caldithrix sp.
GGCAATCACAATAAAACGTTGATTAAATTGATCATACAGCACTTTCGGATCAAACAAACCGTAAGTAGGAGAAGTGGCACTAAAAAAATCGGTTAAGTCCTGTGAATTTTGTAATGTTCGATCCTTTTTATACCATTCGATGGAAACATTAACCGCCAAAAGAAAATGATCCGGACCGGCACATCCGGCATTGTCCGGAGGAATGTGATAGTATCCGGTATTGGAGCCGTCCTTTTCAAAATCGATGGCTTCGGTAACGGAGCCGATTAAATCCGTAGAGACGCGCACTTGAGGGGTTTGTTGAAAGGATAGGGTTTTCGGGTTGAGGCCCCAAAACGGCGGACTTAATTTTTTCTCATGAAAAATAGCCATGGCTGCACCACCCGAAATGGTTGGGTGAATATTCAGTTTAAGGTTTTGGGCATTTAAACCGCTGATTCCAAAAACTAAAAGGAAGATAAAAATTTTCCGCATGGCCTCTCCTCTCAGCGATCGAATTTTTTTTCAATCAAAAACGGCCGCCAGGCAATGCCTTTGACGGCCGTAAAATAATAGAGTATTTTATTTCTATTTCAGAAGTATCATCTTTTTCACCCGTACAAAATTGCCGGCCTTAAAGCGGTAAATGTAAATTCCGGAGGCAATTTTGTGGCCGTTTTGATTGCGCCCATCCCAAACGACCGAGTAGTATCCGGCATTTTGGCGCGTTTGGACTAAAGTGCGCACCTTGGCACCGGAAAGAGCAAATACCGTTAATGTTACATCGGCTGCCCGGGGCAGTTGGTAGCGAATGGTCGTTAGCGGATTAAAGGGATTGGGATAATTTTGATGCACGGCAAACGATTTGGGTAAAGCGTGTGCATTACTAATTCCGGAGGTTTTGGGAGTTAAAGTAAAATTAACGTTGGACACCGTATCCTGTTCCACCGAAATTTGGTCAACCGAATCGGGCGAACTGTTGTAATTTTCCATGTAGGGTTTGACCGAGTAGGTACCGCGTTTTAATCCGCTAAAAGCATAGTATCCGCTGGCATCGGTGTACGTGGTGTCGGTCATATCGCCGCTTAAATAAACCGCAACGCCGCTATCGTCTTGCTGGTCGGTCATATCCACAAAGCCTTCGATCACGCCGCGCGGCCGATCGGCCAGTAAATAGGTCACGGTGTTTTCCAGCAACTCTTTGGCCACGGTTTGATCGCCTAAAGCGTCAAAATTAAAACCGAAATACACGGTTTGGGCCGAGGTGGAATCGTTGTCGGGATCGTACACCAAAATTCCGTTTGCATTGGAATAGGAATTGGTTCCGTACACCACGTAAGCCGGGGAAACGGGGTCTTGAGAATCCTCGTCTCCGTAAGAACCATAGGAAATGTCAATAGTGGTCGGGAGTACATTGGGTGTGGTGGCCAGAGGATGACTTCCGTAAGAAGCATTCAAGTTTAATGCCCCGGCATCATCGGTGTGCCAATTCTGGGCATGTAACACGTTTTGTGCAAAGGAAGGATAGCCCGGACTTTTTAAGGCATCATAGCCCACTTCTCCACCCTCGATGAGTAATTTGTGAGTGGAATCGCTAACCCAGTTCTCCAATTTACTGCGATAGTTGCTATCGGATACCGGCGCCGTATTGGCTCCGCTGGAAGAGATGATTAAATCGTAATGGGTAAAATCGCTGTCCAGAGCAGCCGCCACGGTTACCGTAACCGTTTGATAGCCCATTTCCTGCAAATATGTGGCCATACTCTGAGCCGATTTACCGTAGGCATCTTTGCTACGGGGATCCATTCCTTTATCGTCCGTAGCGGTTTTGTTGGCGGAATCGTCATTAACAATTAAAATCTTACCTTTGCTTTGAATAATGGCGAATGAGTAAGCCCCACTTTGCGGGCTAAACGCTTCGTTGTGATTAGCGGAAATATCGATGGCTTTAATGCGATAGAAAACCGAATCGCCGACTTGCACGTCCATAGGAAACGAAGCCGAATATTGATCGCCACCCGTATTAAGAAGGGCAAAACTGCGGTTCAGAGAATCGCTGTTGACCGAATAATAACAAATGACCGTATCTACTCCGAAATTATCCGTCACAGTAGCGCTTACTTCCGCCGGCCAGTTATCAACCATTTGATCTTCCAACGGGGTGTGGCTGATCTGCGGATTAACCGTATCTGGTCCCACGTGAAAAGTAAACACGGAATCCGGCGGATTGGGCGGATCGTAAGTGACCTGTCCGGTGGTATCCACGGCGGCAATGTAATAGGCAATGGTCACGTTGTTACCCTGAGCAGGAATATCCGCCCGATATTCATCCGGATTACCGGTGGCATGCATATTCAAAGTATCACCGGGAGAATCCACACCCCAGATCACCCAAAGCCTGGTCGTATCCAACGGTGCCGGCCCGGGTGTAATCGTAGCCACCACGGCATAATCATGGCTGTAATCGTCCGTATCTTTTAAAGGATCGTGTTGAATATCCGCGATGTAGTCTTCTTTGTTGACTAAACCGTGGGCGGCAAAATGATCGACAATGACCGAAAGATGCTCTCCGTCGTACAAGTTGCGATCGGCCTGAATGTAGGCTTGGGCCGCATCTTGCAATCCGGGGGAATAACCCCAAATGTAATGTGTCTCAATAAAAAGCCGGTCGGTGATGTAACGTCCCAAATCGCCCCAGATGTCCATCAAAGCCGAAGACCAAATTTGACCCCCGTCGTGCCCGCTTACGTAATCGTCCGGATACACCCAATCCAGATCACAGCGTCTTCCGTCCCAGAATTCGTTATGCCCGTCCCAGTTAAAAACATAGCCCCAGTGAAAATCGTTGGTGATGCGGGAATACGAAGCGGCCCAATAGTCCGAGCTCCCCTCCTGCAGCGACATGGTTTCTCCGCTGTAGGACATGCCGCCCGTTAAATTGGTCTGGAAGGAATGAGCATGTTCATGCCAAATCACGTCGGCATCTTCCGCATCATCCACACCGCCCTCACCAAAGGCACAATAATTGGAAGACGACATGTAATGCGAATTATCATCCCCGTTCAAGCCGTGCGGGTCCACCTTGAATTCGTGCTGTTTGGGTTCATCGTATCCCAGATCCAGAATCAGATGCCGGGTGGACAAATCGATATGGTAATAAACCATCACATCTTCAAATTCCTGCTGGTGGCGCGTGTAACGGAATTGTGACGAATCGCTCAATTCGGGAAACGTATCGCTGGGATCTTCTTCATCGCTAAGTACGGCATAGGGCCCTTTCAGTTTGTAAAGACCGCCTTCGTAAGTAATATCGCGCAAGACCGCTTCCATACGCTGATCGTTCAAAGCATCGGAATCGGCATCGTAATTGTCCGTGTAGGCCCCGCCGTAATCGACGCCGGCCGTAGTCAACGGATCGGGATTGAAAATGAGACCTTTGCCGTCATGGAACATTTGCCAGTCTTTTACATTGCTGATGCGACCGTCCACGGCATTGACCAGTACCTCCCAATCGCCCAAAGGATCGGCATTGGGTAAGGACACACGCCAGCACAATTCGCTTCCGCGGTCTTTGCTTTCAAACCAGACCAACTCGGCCTTCTTTTCACCCAACATTTTGCCGCGTAAGCCCAAATAGTCCCAAGCTATTTGAATGGCTTGTTCTTTAGAAACTTGTGGATTTACATTTCCGGCCCGAATGGTCGGCCTGTAGTGACTGGCCACAAAGGTAACGGCTTTGTGCGGATTAAGCGTGACCACCATGCGTCCGTCATAAACGCGAATGCCATCGATTACCTGATTGAAAAAGACATGAAAGCCGCCCGGCGTCTGGCGTACACGTATGGTCTTTAAAGTGTTGGTCAGGGGATCAATCCCGTATTCTCTAAAATGATCTTTTAAATAGGCCCGGGCGATCTCCTCCGCCGTACCATCATATTGCGGCTCGTACAAATTGTAGCGGTAACGAAAAATGCCGCTTTTTTCGTCCATGCGACCGAAAGCGGCCTTTAAGGTAGGATATTCTTTGACATTATCTTTGATTAAAGGACTCTGCGGAAAATGATTCCCGGCAATTACCGCTGAAGACATTACCGCTAAAGTTAAACCGATTAGAATCGTAAAAAAACGACGCATGAAAGACCTCCGAAATTTGACTTAAAAAATGCATATTGTTTAAGGATACTCGAAATTCGGATTTCCAATTGTGATTAAATGCAAAAAGACAAATAAATTTTAAAGAGGACTTTCTTTATTTAATCCGCCTTTGTTACTTATGAGCTGCAGGTACATCCAAATAGTAGAAAAAAATTATTAAGCGTAACATGATAAAGTTTCGTAATTTGTACGGCGTTACGATGAACAAGGTTAATCAATCTTTAAAAAAAGCAGGAAAAGATAAGAAACTCAAAGTGCCGGCAGTGGGATTCATTTGTTATTAATCAACGAATTGGAAATTAATAAGGAAAGGAAAATAGAAATGCAGAAAAAATTTGAACAATCCGTCAATAAGTTAAAAAATCAAGTACGTCAGATGGATGATTCCAAAGCGGATGTTAAGGAAACGATGAATGCGCTCATCGACGACTTACAGCATCAAATGGATCATCCTGATGACCGCGATCATTTGAAAAAGCTTAATGCCAAGGTGCCGGATATTATCGCCAAATTCGAATTGGAACATCCCAAATTGGCGGAAACATTAAACGAGATTATGGTTATTTTAAGCAATATGGGCATTTAAGAGAAAGACCGATTTAATGGAAGAAAATCCGGCTTGGTTTACCGTTTGCTGCCTAATCCCAATGGCCATAAACGGACACGAATCATTTCCCACAATTCAAAAAAATCTTTGCTGCATTTTTTTAACCCGGCAATATCTCGCACTAATAAAGCCTTTCCACTTTCAGCCAAACTTAACCAAGAAAGGCTTGTTTTTCTCAGACAATATTCTTATCTTTTGCCAAGTTTGTTAGGTTTCTGAATCAACTAAACCCGGAAGTCGCATGAGAAAATTTTTTTCCGCCGTTTTCTTGTTCTTCTTTTTGAGCCTATTGGCTTGTTCCCCCAAACTACACCAACGCCCCTTAAAACCGTGTCCGGCAAAACCACACGTTGTTTTGGGTGTTGAAAATTTTTTGCAGCATTACAAATCGCTTGTCAAAGGCAAACGCGTGGGACTTTTAACCAATCCCAGTGGGGTTAATTCCCGTTTACAAAGCACAGCCGATTTGTTAGCTGCCGATCCCCAAATTCATTTAACTGCCCTGTTCGGTCCCGAACACGGTATCCGCGGGGCCATTTATGCCGGCGAAAAAGTTTCCGATGAAATCGATGCGCACACCGGTGTACCGGTTTTCAGTTTGTACGGCAAGCACCGCAAACCGACTAAAGCCATGTTGGATAAGGTAGATGTGGTTTTAGTCGATATTCAAGATATCGGTCTGCGCGGTTACACTTACATTTACACTATGGCCAAAGTGATGGAAGCTGCGGCCGAATTTGACAAGGAAGTCATTATTTTGGATCGCCCCGATCCCATTGGCGGGCGGAAGGTGGAAGGTAACTTGGTCGAACCTGGATTCGAATCGTTCGTGGGTATGTTTCCCATTCCTTATCGTTACGGCATGACCATCGGCGAACTGGCGCGGTTGTTTAACAATGAATTCGGCATCCATTGCAAGTTAACGGTTGTGCCCATGAAGGGTTGGCAACGCGATATGCTCTGGAAAGATACGGGCTTATTGTGGGTGCCCACTTCGCCCCATGTACCGCATTGGGAAACCGTGCTCTACATGGGGGCTACCGGTACCTTCGGAGAATTGCATGTGCTTTCCGAAGGCGTGGGGTACACTTCTCCGTTCGAAATTGTAGGGGCGCCGTGGGTCGATGGCTACCAATTTGCCGAAGCCTTGAATGCCTTACATTTACCGGGGGTTATTTTTCGGCCTCTTTATTTTAAACCTTATTACGCCACCTACAAAGGACAAATTTGCCAAGGGGTGCAACTGCACATTACCGATCCCTATCGATTTGATTCCTACACAACGGGATTGTACATTATGCAAACATCCCTACGCTTGTACCCCGATCACAATCTGTTTAGCCAAGACAATCGTGTGCGTATGTTCAATAAAGTTATGGGCTGCGATTGGATTACCAAAGATTTGCAAAAAGGCGTGCCGGTTGAGAAGATCGTTCAAAAATGGCAGCCCGAATTGAGAAAATTTAAATCGATACGTAAAAAATATTTAATTTATTGATTTAATTCTTTGATGTATCGGATGAGATTTGGTGCGCAATACGAGTTCTGTCTGCCATCGATGGTAAAGAAAATAGACGGGGTTGCGCATTTTCTTGGACATTAACAATAATAAATACAGGAGAATTTGGATGTCAGAATTAAGTGTTACCGTTATTCTTCACCATGATGAAATATCACGCTTGCGGTCGCTCTTCGCTTCCCTGTCCGCGCAAACATACTCCGCCTTCGAGGTAATTGTTTTGAGCGATGGTTCTTCAAAAAGCGCTCTTGATTTAGCCCAAGAAACCCAATTAAATGTGCCGTTAAAAACTATCGATTCCAAAAACAGCACATTGGGCAAAGCTTTGAATGCGGCCGTACGTCAGGCCGAAGCACCGTTTATTCTGTATGTTCACAACGCGGGTACGGAAATCCGCTTAAAACAGGCGGCTCTGGATTTGTTTTTACAAACAACGGTTTATCATCCCCGGGCCGGTATGGTTTACGCGGATTACGAATTGGAATC
>CAZHIZ010000112.1:0-11109 GCA_964532875.1 uncultured Caldithrix sp.
TAAAACAATATCTGGTCAAAGCAGAGTCATTATTCTATTTAACAACACCAATTAAGATAAGGAGGATTAATGAGACGTTCGATTATTACAGGAGTGGGGCGTTATTTGCCCGATCGTGTGGTTACTAATTTTGATTTGGAAAAAATGATGGATACCTCCGACCAATGGATTCGTGAACGGACGGGCATTCGTGAACGTCGTTTTGCCGACTTGGAGAAGGGGGAAACAACTTCATATATGGGAGCACAGGCAGCTAAAAAAGCGATTGAAATGGCGGGATTAAAGCCACAGGATATCGATTTTATTGTTTTTGCAACGTTAAGTCCCGATTATTTTTTCCCTGGTGCCGGTTGTCCCTTACAAGTACATTTGGGCATTCCCGGAATCGGGGCCATGGATATTCGAAATCAATGTACGGGTTTTGTTTATGCTCTTGCCACGGCAGACCAATTTATTAAAACCGGAATGTACAATCACGTTTTGGTAGTTGGAGCGGAATTTCATTCCGGGGGATTGAATCTTTCCACGGCGGGTAGAGATGTGGCCGTATTGTTCGGTGATGGCGCCGGTGCTGTTGTGCTTTCTGCCCATGAAGAGGATGACGGACGTGGCATTCTTACTAATCATTTACATGCGGATGGAAATTTTGCCAAGCATTTATGGGTGGAAAGTCCGGGCAGTGCTCATAATCCCTTTATTACACACGAAATGATTGATAATGGCCAAATTTATCCTCATATGGATGGACGATATGTATTTAAACACGCCGTAACTCGTTTCCCAGAAGTTATCATGGAAGCGGTAAATGCCGCCCATGTAAAATTGGAAGATATTGATTTGGTTATTCCGCATCAGGCTAATCAACGTATTACGGAAGCCATGCGCATGAAGCTGGGCTTGCCGGAAGAAAAGGTAGTGAGCAATATCCATAAATACGGCAATACAACAGCTGCCTCTATCCCTATTGCCATGAGCGAAGCTCTGGAAGAAAATCGCATTAAAAAGGGCGATTTGGTATGTATTGCCTCTTTCGGTAGTGGCTTTACATGGGCCTCGTCTTTGATTCGTTGGTAAGCAGGAATTTTATTTGGCCAAAAATTGTTTCCTTATTAAATTGCGGCTTTTAAATGAGAACGAAACTGCGGAGATGGATGGTGTCCAAGAAAAAAAATCCTGCGAATAGTGAAATCAATACACGTTTACGCCGTCCGGATTGGCTTAAGATCAAGTGGGGAGCAAATAAAGATTTTAGTGATGTGCGTGCGCTGATAAATCGCCAAAAATTGCATACGGTTTGTGAGAGTGCGCGGTGCCCGAATATCGGTGAATGTTGGAGCCGACGGACGGCGACTTTTATGATCCTGGGCAATATTTGTACGCGTAGTTGTCGGTTTTGTAATATTGAGGTGGGTAAGCCCAATGAATATGATTTGGACGAGCCCAGACGGGTAGCCGAAGCAGTCGCCGAATTAAATTTACGTCATGCTGTTATTACTTCCGTTACCCGAGATGACCTTTCAGACGGCGGTGCTTTTATTTTTGCCGAAACGATTCGCATGATACAACAATTGGCTCCTTCTTGTACTATTGAAGTATTAATCCCCGATTTTAAAGGCGATTTAAACGATCTGGATACGGTACTTGATGCGCGACCGAATATTTTGAATCACAATTTGGAAACCGTTAAACGGTTACAGCAACCGGTGCGTGTTCAGGCCCGATATGATCGCTCTCTTTCGATTCTGGAGCATGCTAAGAAACGTGGCTTTGTCACGAAATCTGGTATTATGGTAGGATTAGGTGAACGTAAGCAGGAAATTCTGGATTTGTTCCGTGATCTGCGTGATGTTGATTGTGACATATTGACGATAGGTCAATATTTACCGCCCACAAAAATGCATTATCCTCTGGACCGTTTTTACACTCCCGAAGAATTTGCGGATTTAAAAAAGGCAGCATTGGAATTGGGTTTTAAACATGTGGAATCGGGTCCGTTGGTGCGCAGTTCGTATCATGCGGATGAGCAAGTTACGGATCGAATAGTGGCGAAAGTATAAAGCCGGAACGGATAATTCTTATTTTTTATTTTCCGATTCGGGTTCTCTCCAATTTTCTATCATGTCTACCATTCGCTTGTAATGGGTCCCCTGCCAGTAAATTTTATCGCATGTAGAGCAGTAATAAAATTTATCGAATTTCAATCGTACTTTTGGTGGAATTCGCTCACTAATGATTTCTTTGGGTATGGGTTCAAGAATGCTGTTGCATCGTAAACACCGCGTAAAGGGTTTGATACGATCAAATAAATCGAATTTAACACAAATTTCTCTGGTCTGGTTTTGCGGGTGGGTATTTCGTACCCAGTACCCATGTGTAACACGACTGTTCTTCAATAAACCGATATCGCGGGTTAAGATAATGCGATGTTCCTGGAGCGCACAATCAATTACGTCATCATCTGCATAGTTATTTCGGTAAGCGCTATCGATACCTAATAGACGTAAATTTCGTGCTAATTTTCCTAAATTAACATCTAAAATAAATCGCGGAACGCGTAAGGGAGATGGACGTAAACGGGTAACCGAGGCGATGTTGAGAAGTTCGAAAACAGGATAGACGGAGATGCGATCCCCGGCTTGCAAGCGGTATGCGAAATTTACCGATCGGCTGTTGACCAATATTAGATCCACTTCGGGATGTGGAATCCCTATGGCTTCAATGGCGTCTTTTACCGATGGCGTTCCCCAAAAACGATAAACAATATCTTTTTGCCGGTTTTCCGGTGGCAAAAAGTCGTTTAATTCCGCGTAAAAACGGAAAACAGCTTGTTTTTGCCGGGCCATTTGTTTCCCTTTTTTAAGGAAATTAATAGGGAAAACGGAATATATCAATGTTCGGTTTAGGGGAATCTAAATTTAAAAAAGGGACTGATTGCAATCAGTCCCTTTTACGTTCTTGTATTCTGACTGATAGCAATCAGTCAGAATGGGATACCTCACAAAAATCTTATTTCAGCAAAACAAACTTTTTCACTTTCCGAAATCCCTTGGCTTGCATTTGGTAAAAGTAGATGCCACTGGATAAGCGCGATCCGTCAAACACGACTTTATGATATCCTGCCTGTACATTTTCATCGAGAATGGTAGCAACCATTCTCCCCAAAATATTGTACACCGTAATCTTTACATGGCCGGCCTTAGGCATCGCAAATTGGATCGTTGTAACCGGATTAAACGGATTTGGATAATTTTGAGATAATTCAAATTCTTTTGGCAAATTCTCCATTTGAGCTTCATCTATTCCAGTCGCCTCCGAAACGTGCACCAAAACCGTATCTTCAACCGTAGCGGAACTATCATCACTCAGAATACAAATCAATTGTGCCTCGCCGTGAAATCCCGGTGCGCTCAAAGTCAATTTCGTGGTTTTGGCATCATAGCTCCATTTCAACGAATCATTACTTACTCTAAAATGCCAGCTTAATAATGAATCCGGCGTATCGATATCCGAAGCGTATGCTTTCATGATCAAACTATACGTGCTATCATTCTCAAAATCAATTTCATCAGGTAAATCATGAATTTGTGGAGGATCATTAACCGCTTTTACCAATATGAACAACGGTGCGGAATTTGGTGCCTGGCCGTCGCTAACAGTTAATAATAAGGTATCGTGTCCGAAAAAGTTCGCTTCGGCTTTAAAAATAAAACTACTATCGGTTTGGTAATAGGAAACCGTTTTACCCCCGCTTACGGTAAATTTCAATGTACTGTCCGGATTATCCGGATCATTCACATACGGATACCAATTCTTGATAAGAAAATTCAAAGAATCGTCTTCATTAAAAATTAGTGTAGGCAACGGATTTTCGATTTGCACGGTGTCATTCACAGCTTCAACTGTAAAACGTACATCGCTGCTATCGGCCAACCCTGAAGTGTCCCGAACGATAAGGGTAATTAACTCACTCCCGTTCCAATCACTTGTCGGCGGATTAACCAATAAAATACGATCCGTATTAATAGTCACTTTTAATGCCGTATTCCCTTTATATTCCCAGCTCAGCAAACTATCGGGATCATCCACATCGGAAACATAGCTATCCAGAGGAATAGGCGCGAATGTTTGCCCTTCTTGAATAATCTGTTCATCAATTTTTGAAATGATCGGCGCATCGTCCACGGCTTGGACGCGGATAAAAACCAAGGCCGTATCCGAGCCACCGTTTCCGTCGCTGACCACATACATCATGGAATCGCTTCCGAAAAAATTTGCCTGCGGTCGATATGTAAACAGAGAATCCTGTAAACTTACCTTGCCATGATTTGGCTCGCTAAAAGAGGCAATCGTCAACGCATCGTTATCCGCATCGGAATCATTTGTTAATACGTTAAAAGATACCGAACTGTCTTCCAATACAAAAACCGTATCATTTCCTGCAATCGGCGCATCATTTACCGGTAAAACGGTAAATGTCACCGAATCCCGATCACTTGCTCCCTGCGGATCTTGTACGGTTAGCAAAACGGTTTCACTGCCGTTCCAATTGACATCTTTCGGTTGAATGTGCAGCACATGGGCCGAATCGATTTCAAGGTCAAGTTGCACGTTTCCGGAAAATTGCCAGGACAATGCACTATCCGGATCATCCACATCCTGCACATAATCATCCAGATGAATATCCGCAAATTTTTCCCCTTCATTGATGGTTTGATCGGGAATGTCACTGATCACGGGTGCGTCATTCACCGGAGTTACCGTAAAAACAGCCGCGCTGCTGTCGGACAATCCGGCCGGATCCGTTGCGGTAAATACAATTGATTCCGAGCCGTTCCAGTTACTATCCGGTGTGGAAATGGTAGCGATGTGGTTTGCATCGATTTGCACGGTCAAATCAACATTCCCGCTCACCGTCCAGGTAATCTCATCATCCGAATTGTCGGGATCGGTAACATAATCGTTTAAAGGAATGGTGGCAAAACTCTGTCCTTCCTCAATGGTTTGTCCGGGAATCGTGCTGACGACCGGAGCATCATCGACATTGTTCACGGTAAAAACAGCCGCATTGCTATCGGATAAACCGCCCGGATCTGTAGCCCTGAAGGTAATGGTTTCGCTTCCGTACCAATTGCTGTCCGGAATGGTTATGGTAGCCACGTGGTTAGCGTCGATACTAACTTGCAAATCGTGATTGCCCGAATAAGTCCACGTCATTTCAGCCGGCGTATTATCCACATCGCTTACGTAGTCATCCAATTGGATGGTCGCAAATGTTTGTCCCTCGTCGATCGTTTGATCCGGAATATCGCTTACAACCGGTGCATCATTCACAGCATTCACCTGTACCTGTACATTAGCCTGCGATGTTCCGCCGTTTCCGTCACTTATCGTGTAGGTAAACGAATCGTTTCCGGACCAGTTTTCACCTGGTGTGTAAACGATTCGGGTATTGTCCTCAATGGAAGCGGTTCCGTGACTCGGTTGAGAAACAGTCGTTACGGTCAGTGTATCGCCATCAATATCCGAGTCGTTACTTAAAACCGGAATGGTCACAGCCACGTCTTCATCGGTCGTAGCGCTGTCGTCAACCGCTTGCGGAGCATCGTTTATATTATTGACTGTAAAAGTGGCCGGATCGCTATCGGACAACCCTTCCGGATCTGTAGCCGTAAAGGTTATGGTTTCGCTACCGAACCAATTTGTGTCCGGAGCCGAAACGGTGGCGATGTGATCGGCTGAAATAATAACCTGTAAATCCTGATTTCCGCTGTACGTCCAGGTTAGCTCGCTATCGCTGTTGTCCACATCGTTTACGTAATCGTCTAAATGAATAGAGACAAAACTCTGCCCCTCATCAATGGTTTGATCCGGAATATCGCTTACCACCGGCGGGTCATTAACCGGATTCACCGTAAAGGTGGCTGCATCACTATCGGCCAAACCGCCCGGATCCGTTGCCGTAAAGGTAATCGTTTCACTGCCGTTCCAATTTTCATCGGGCCATTGAACAGTGGCTACATTGTTTTCATCAATGGAAACGGACAAATCGTGATTACCCGAGTAGCTCCAGGTTATTTCCGAATCATCGTTATCAATATCGCTCACATAGTCGTTTAAATGGATTGTTGTGAAATTTTGGCCTTCATCAACGGTTTGATCCGGAATGTCGCTCACTACGGGCGCATCGTTGATGTTGTTTACCGTAAAAACAGCACTGTCACTATCGGACAAACCGCCTGGATCCGTAGCCGTAAAAGTGATGGTTTCCTGCCCGTACCAGTTGGTATCCGGAATGGTTATGGTAGCCACGTGATTGGCGTCGATGCTGACCTGCAAATCGTGGTTGCCCGAGTAGGTCCAGGTCATTTCGGACGGGGAGTTGTCCTCATCACTCACATAGTCATCCAAATGGATCGTAGCAAAAGTTTGTCCCTCATCCACGGTCTGATCCGGAATATCGCTGACAACCGGAGCATCATTAACTGCGGTGACCGTTAACGTGTAGGTTTGCGTATCCGTAGCGTTATTCAAATCGGCTACTTGCACGGTAACCGTGTAATCACCGGCCTGTTCATCGGTTGTGGCAGTTCCGCTAATTAAACCCGTTTGGGGATCGATGCTCAAAAAAGACGGTGCTTGTAATAAAGAATACGTCAATACTTCAGCGGCATCCGGATCCTGCGCTTCCACCTGATAGGTGTATTCCTGATCTTCCGTGGCACTGGTAATGGGAGTCGAAGTGATTTCCGGGGGCGTGTTTTGATATTCGTATGGGCCCATATCGCTGGTCGCCGTTCCGTCGCGATCACCGTCAAAGGGACGTGTATTGCCGTCAAAGTCTATCGACGGGGCACTGTCGTTTGTGCCGGCATCTACCACAGGCGATGTGGCGGCAAAATGAAAATCGTCCTGCGCCGGATCGCTGAATTGCGGGTCCGCGTCAATATTCCCCGTCCCGGAATAGCCGCCTTGCACATCGGAATAGGTCATGTTCACCACACCGAAAATTTGATTGTCCGCATTCGCCGTGTTGCCCCAAACAATGGCATTGGTCATGGTCATCAGACTGGAAGAGCTGTAAAGGAAAATGCCACCGCCGTTTCCGTTTAGGCTGTGATTATCGTAAATCAGATCGTTCGTAAAGGTAGCATTGGCATTGGCAAAAACTCCGATCCCACCGCCTCCTTGTCCGTCTGCGCGATTGTGAAGAATTAAATTGCTTCCTCCTGTCGGAGCGGCAAAATCAAAAACACTACTGCCGCGAATACCAATGCCGCCGCCGTATTGCCCGGCCGAATTGTTTCGAATTAGATTGAAACTGATTTCAGGATTGCCCACAATAAAAATGCCACCGCCACCTTCGTATGCCTTGTTATTTTGGATCGTACAGTGTTCGATTTGTGTATTTTGCGAAACGGAAGCAGCGCAAAAAATGCCGCCCCCGTTTTCCTCGTATGAACCGTTGCCGGTCATTTCGATATCGGCATCACCATGTTCGATGCGGCAATAAATCAATTTATTTACCGTGGCCGAATCGGACAGCAGTTTGATGCCGCTCCATTCCGTGGCGCTGCCCGGCGCATCGTCGATGGTGAAAATAATCGAATCCTGCGCGGTTCCCTGGGCCAAAATCGCCCCTTTTACCAGGAACAGAACATCGTTATGAAATTTGACGGTAACACCGGGTTCAATGGTTAACGTCGCTCCGGCTTCCACAATAAGCGAGTCGTTGGCTACATCCACAATCCAGACACCATCACCCGAGGTATTGTTTTTACTCCAGGTCGTATTGGTCGTGATGTGTGAAGTGGACCACACATCGGCCAAAGCCGGCAAGGATAAAATCGGAATTAATAGAAGGGTTAAAATGGTATGTTTGATCTTCATGCTTTGAAACCTCCTGATTTTCATAGAATTACTCGTAAAGTCGAAATAAAAATAAGAATGGTTAAAAAACGGGTATTGATTTAAATCAAATCACAAATCCTATTTCCCGGAAAGTAACGGTTGATGCTGAAGATGCTCTCTAACCTTATCCGCATCCATGGCACAACGGAATCCTAAAAAATCAAACGAACATTGCGGCGGATACCAGGTTCGGTAGGTCGGGCGCAGATAATTCCCACTACGGTTCCATGAGCCGCCTCGAATTACCTTGTATGTTCCTTTAGCCGGTCCATGCGGATTGTGATCCGCGCTGAGGGCATAATAACGCGCATCGTACCAATCGTTGCACCATTCTAAAACATTGCCTTCCATATCGTAAATACCAAATACATTTGGCGGGAAATATCCGACAGGGGAAGTGAATGGGAACCCGTCGTCGTAACCGGTTTCTACAATGCGGCGCCCGTCTTTGTTTAGTAAAGAATAATCGGCCACGTTTCCATGAGACTGCGCCATGGAGTGTTGGGTATTTATGGCATACCGTAAAATAGGCAGGCCGCCTCGAGCCGCAAATTCCCACTCAGCTTCGCTGGGCAGCCGTTTTCCCGCCCAACGGGCGTAGGCCTGGGCATCGTACCAATTCACATTGACAACCGGATGATCATCTTTATTCCAAAAAGGCTGAGGGGGCATTTTGTGGCCCGTTTCCACGCAAAAACGACGAAATTCATCTACGGTTACTTCGAATTTGTCCAGATAAAAAGGTTTTACGAAAACACGGTGTACCGGTTTTTCATCACTTTTAAAGTGGCTGCCCATAGCAAACCAGCCCCCCGGGATGAATAACATTCCGTCCACTTCTTGCGGATAGTCCGGTTGAGAAGTATTCGTGCGAGTTACGGTTGTTTTCTTCACGGGAATCAAGCGTAAAGTTTTGTTATTACAGGAAAAGAATAAATAAGATGCTAATAGTGCTAACATAAAAAAAATGAGACGTTTATTCATTATTTTATCCTCAATTAAAAACGGGTTTTTATTTTAAGGAACTTTATTTTGCACCCGGGATAGATTTCGTTTTCTAAATAATGGTCCGGTGCAAAGCTTCTGAAAAAAAACGTGTTTCCGTTTACGGTTCGCGATTAAATTTTAAAAATAACCGTTATTTATCGTTGCTTTATTTATCGATAGAGATTTGCAAATCTTGATTTTAAAAAGGGTAGATGATTAAAAATTAGCCCTTCTTATGCCAAGAAGGGCTAGGGGGATTAGTGGGGGTAAAGTTGAAGGAGGTTAGCGTTTCATCATACGTTGGCGCGGAGCCATTCTACCCGGGCGATGCATCATTTTGCGGTGCATCATTTTCTTACCCTTGGGCCCGCTCAGGATCATCGCATCGAATTTCTTTTTCTGTTCATCGTTTAATAAAGAACGAATTTTGCGTTGGGTTTTGGCCCGCTCCAATTTCATTTTGACCTGAACATCGGCAATTTTTTGTAGTTGGGCTTTTAAACTGGATTCGGAAACTTTGGGATTAATCAGCATCAATTTGTATTCCGCATTCAGCTTTTGTAAATCGGCGCGCTGGGTAACCAATTTTTTCTGCAGAGCCAGATGCAAATCTTCGATTTGACTCCGTTGCTGATCCGTTAGATTTAGACCGCGGTACATTTTCATTGGGGCCGGCGGCGGACCCATCGGCGGATTTTGTGCGGGCTGCGGTTGGGCCCAAATAGCCCCGGTTAAAAATAAGCTTAACACGATGACGCTTAAAAGACGTTTGGCAAACATGGTTTGTCCTCCTGTGTTGGTTTACGTTTTATTTGATTTCATTATTGATTATTCAAGTATCGTGCCAAAAAATAAGCCCCTGATAAAAGGGGCCTTAGTCATGGGTCTTTCAAAAAAAACGTAAATTGTGCCGATGTGTTCGGCAATTTTGACGAGAATAGCACTTGTTTAAAAAGAAAAAAGAAATTTTGGAAAGTTTCACCGTCCCTTTTGCTGCTTGCCGATAACCAAGTAGCCGCCTGTGGCAAATCGTCCGGCCATAGCTACCACGTTTCCCTTAACACATACGGATTCGAAAGCACCGCTGTCGTCATGCAACTGAGGGTAACTTTGCCAGCTTTCCCCGTTAAAATGCGCCGCGTAGCCTTGTTCCCCCACGACAAAAATATTGTTCCAGGCCGAACCGTGCAGGGCATTTAAGTTGCTGCCGTCCAAAGCAACCTTTTCCCAACCGCCATTTTCATATTGCCACAAATCTTTTCCCTGGACATAAACGGGACTTTTGTTATCGAACCATAAATGACGGGCGGGAACATCATCCGGCCAACGAAGGGTATCTTTAACGACCCCTTTGGAGAGGGTAATCAATTTGCGAACGCCCAGGGCCTTGAGAGGAGAGATCAGGCCGATGATTTTGGCCGCAGCACCTTCTTTGGGATAGGAGCCCCAAATATCAACCACCGGGTCATCCACACCTGTTGCAAAACGCGACCATTCCTGCCCGTTAAAATGGATAATACTTTTGCGCCCGGCGGCGTAGATATCGCCCGGCGTTTCCATCCATAAAGTTTGGAAAAATTCGTTATTTTCATAGTCGCAGTTGTACATGGTTACCATAGTTTGTCCGTCTGAATGCGAAACATTACCGTCAACGAAATACAGGTCATTATCGGCCATGGCCACAAAATCGGAAAAATATTTTTTGATGCTTTGATAAAGGGGATCGTAAATAGAAACACGGTTTAACGTTTTACCATCCCAATGCAAGGCTGAAAAGTTACCTGCGCTGTTACCGGTAATCCAAATATCGTCTTGATCAATCACAGAGATAATATCCGGTGTCATTTGCGTGAAAGCGATTTTTTGCCAGGTAAACTGATGGCTGGTAAAAACCGTATTTTGCTCATCATTGTTTGTGGCTTTTTTATTGCAAGAAAAAAGAAATACCGCAGTAAATAAAAAGAGCACGAAAAGATCGGGAATACGATGAGGTGCGTGCATGGTAAACCCTCCTAAATTTGGAAATTAAGATAACTAAAGATTGAGCCCTGTTTTTTGTTTAATATGTGCAAAGAGTTAAAAGTTAAGGTAAATATGGCGTCGCCGGATCATTCAACCGATCCTCGGAACGCCTCGAAATGACCGGTCAAAGTGACCTTCACTTCTCTTTTCCCTTTATTTTCCGTTCTTTTTGTACCCCTTCCGTCTTCGACG
>CAZHIZ010000113.1:0-11054 GCA_964532875.1 uncultured Caldithrix sp.
GCACCATCCGGTTCTCGAGTGCCCCGCCGCAGGCTGGGCGTATCGAGAGAACCGTGTTCTTGTTGCAATCAAACCGTCGGTCTTGCCTTTTATTGTTGGGGGGAAATCTCCGTTATTTTGTGGCGATTCAGCTCATGGCAATTCAGCTCGCGGCCATGCAAGCTTTTTTCGGGCCGATCTGTTGAGTGTGCCCAACTTCTGCAGGGCCGGATAGGCTTAGAATCTTTCGGAAAAACAGTTCCTTAGATCAATATTGGACATTTTTGCAGGCGTGCTGGTTCCGGTCGCTCTCCCTTAAAAGAGGCGCTTATTTGTAAGACGAAAAATAGCTGGGCCTTAACATCCCGAATGCAATGGCCATCGCAGTTTCAAGCGGCAGAACAAAGGCAAAGATCAGAAGATTATCCTGATCGAATGTCGCGGGTAGAACAATCTTTAAAGCAATTAACAGAACGGCGCCGAATAGTTGTAAAAGATAAAGGGAACGCAAGGCTTTAAAAGCCCATGCCTTTTGCCAGGCCAGAAACACGGCCAAAAAGGCAATGAGTAAGGTTAAAGGATGAGCCAATAAAATATTTTCATTGTGAAAAGTCACCTCGTGATCCGTGAAAAACATGGTGAAAAAGAGAATGAGTCCGGGAATACCCAAGATGAGTCCCAGGATAAAATTGTAAATACTGAACAAAAGCTGAAACCAGCGATAGGGCTTTTTAATTTCAAGCCAGACGGTCAATACAATAATAAAGCCGAGCAATAACGAGATAAAGAAGGCCCCGATCTCATGACGGGGTACTGTCCGGGGAACGGGCGGGCGATGGGCGTTGTACCAAATGCGATAATTCACGGACAAGGGATGACAAATCCCTGCGGAATCGACATAAGTCATTTCATGCACATCGCGTTCCAGTTCGTCGGGTAAAAACATTTCGTCCCATTTGGTAATCGGCTTGTCGATGGTATCGTTCATTAAGAACATCAATATCATTTCCAAAGCAGGATTGCGAGCCACATAGCGCCTGGTGTGCTGACGGAGGGTCATACGTCCCGGCACGTCCATTACTTTATGAAATTGTCCGTCCAATGCCATGTCGATCAAATCGCGCAGGCGGGTCGAGCAGTTATCGAAATAATGATGGTACAGGTAGTTGCAGTGGGCCGGTTGCACATACCATTCTAATTTTCGTGCCAATTTTAAACGATTTTTCAGGGGAATATCCAGGGTGGTCAGGCGAATATCGCGGTTTTCACTACGATAGTAATTGAAGTACGAAGCCACCGAAGCGCGTCCCACGGAAAAAACCAATCTCCCCATAATAAAGTGCCTGATCATATCTTCATCAAAAGAATAGAGCCCGAAGTTGTAAATGGCGGACTGGTTTAGCAGGGTGTCTTCGATGATCAGGGCGGTGTGTCCCCAATAGGACGGAATGTCGTCTCCCGGGCCGAAAGTGGCCAAAAGAAAGCGCAGGTTTTGCGCTTTGCTTTCTCCTTTGCCCCAGGGCATGGGGGAGGCAAACAGAAAGGAAGAAAACGACAGTATTAACATAAAAATAAATAATAAGCGTCGCATCGGGCATATCCAAAATTTTTAATAAAAAATGAAAGTTACATCAAGTAGAAATGCGATTCAAATTGTTATTACTTATTATGGGAAGATGTTCAAAACTGTATGATTTAAAGTATAGTAAAATACCTGATAATTGGGAATGCAAGTCCCAAATATCAGGTATTAGTTGTTACGCTCCAGATTAAGAGCTCTACTCCCCGTCACTAAAAACGCCGTTCAAATGATTATCGGTTGCCGGATCCATGCCAGACCGGACGGAAGAAATTTTTTGTTGACCTGCCGAATTTTTTTAAACAAAGATTGCCAAAGATCAAAACGATGTAAAAAATTGCCGGCGCGAACAGGGGAGAATAATCTTGCGGGAAAAATCGTTTTCCAAATTTATTTGGATGATATGAAATTTTTTAGCAATTTTTAAACTTTATTAATGAAGCGGAGAGAATAAAACGGAGTTTTTTTATGCTGGCAGGATCCTACAAAGAACTTTACAATCGTTTAAAAAAACACATTCCCGAAAATCGTTTATTACATGATGATTTGAATACGCTGGCCTTCGGAACGGATGCCAGTTTTTACCGCCTGATTCCCAAATTGGTGGTCAAAGTGCACAATGAAGATGAGGCGCGTTTGGTCATTAAAACCTGTCGGGAAATGGAAATTCCCTTAACCATTCGCGGTTCGGGTACCAGTCTTTCGGGACAGGGCGTAACCGATTCGGTGCTCATGGTTTTGGTAAGCTCCGAATGGCGCCATTATTCCGTTAGTGACGATGCCGGTACCATTACCTTGCAGCCGGGCGTTTTGGGCGGCAAAGCCAATCGCTATTTGCAACCTTACGGCAAACGCATCGGTCCCGATCCCGCTTCCATTAATCATGCTCAGGTAGGGGGCATCTTAATCAATAATGCCAGCGGTATGACCAGTGGTGTGGGCAATAATAGTTACCACACTCTGGTAGGGCTACGTATGGTTTTTGAAGACGGCACCGTTCTGGACACACGCGATGCGGAAAGTCGACGTAATTTTTTAGCCAGTAAAAAGGAATTTATCAACGGCCTGTTGGCTATTCGTAAACGCCTGTTTGCGCATGAAGATTGGGTAGAAAAAATTCGGCTAAAATACCGCTTGAAAAATACCACCGGCTACAGTCTTAATGCCCTGGTGGATTACGAAGATCCTCTGGATATCATCGAACATCTGATGGTAGGTTCCGAAGGTACCCTGGCTTTTGTCTCGGAAATTACCTTTCGAACCATCGACGATTTGAAAGACAAGGCCACCAGTTTGATAATTTTCCCGGATGTACCAACCGCCTGCAGCGCTATTCCTTATTTGCGCTCTTGCAAGGTAAATGCCGCGGAATTAATGGACCGCGCCTCATTGCGTTCCGTGCAGGACAAACCGTTAATGCCTTCCTTTTTAAAAGAATTGGACGATAAAGCGGCTGCCTTGCTGGTGGAAACACGCGCCCATTCCGCCGAAGAATTGCAGAGTCAAATCGATGAAATCGTGGAAAAATTAAAAGACATTCCCAAAGTGCGTCCCATTGAATTCACGCGTGACATCAATGAAATCACTGCTTTGTGGAATGTGCGCAAAGGTTTGTTTACCTCGGTGTGTGCCGCCCGGGAAAAGGGCACTACGGTGGTTATTGAAGATATTGCCGTGCCTTACGAGCATTTGGCGCGGGCCATTACCGATCTGCAGACTTTATTTACTAAATATGATTACAACGATGCCATTATTTGGGGGCACGCTTTTGACGGTAATGTCCATTTCGTACTGATTCAGGATTTTAGCAAGCCCGGACAGGTAGAGCGCTATGCACGCTTTATCGACGAATTGACTCATTTAGTGGTGCGGGAATACAACGGGTCTTTAAAAGCCGAACACGGGACAGGGCGCAATATGGCTCCTTTTGTGGCTATGGAGTGGGGAGAAGGGCTTTACGAAATCATGAAAGACATCAAGCGCCTGTTTGACCCGCTGAATATTCTGAATCGCGGCGTATTGATTAACGACGATCCTCGGCTGCATTTAAAAGCCATCAAACCCATGTACAAAGCGCACGATTTAATCGACACGTGTATCGAGTGCGGGTTTTGCGAGAGCAGTTGTGTTTCGCGCGATTTAACCCTTTCTCCGCGGCAACGAATCGTGATTTACCGGGAAATGACGCATTTGCAAGAAACCGGAGACGAGCCGCATCGCCTGGCCATATTGAACGAACGTTATCAATATTACGGCAATGCAACCTGCGCCACAGACGGTTTGTGTGCTTTAACCTGTCCGGTGGGTATTGACACGGGTAAATTGATTAAAGAATTGCGCCATGAGCAAATTTCGCCCCGCACACAGCGTGTGGCGCAAGCCATAGCGGATCACATGAGCTCGGTTACGGCCTGGGCTCGCGTGGGATTCGGCTTGCTGAATTTTTTCCGTTCCGTGCTAGGAAAAAATTTGATGCTGCGTTTGGCGGAAGCAATGCGTACGATCACCTTTAAAAAATTGCCGCGTTGGTCGCCGTACATGCCCAAGCCCGGTAAAGCCATCCCCGCATACATTCCCGATCCGGCCGCCGAACGGAAGGTGGTTTATTTCCCCTCTTGTATTACGCGTTCCATGGGCGTATTGCCCGATAGCGCTCAGGCCGAACCCATCACGCAATTAACTCACAAATTATTGAAAAAAGCGGGTTACGAAGTCATCTATCCGGAAAACGTCAATCATTTGTGCTGCGGTATGGCCTTTTCCAGTAAAGGCTTGTTTGAAGTGGGACAACGTAAGGCCAGGGAGCTGGAAGCGGCCTTACTCAAAGCAAGCGAAAACGGGAAAATTCCCGTGTTGTCCGACATGAGTCCGTGTTTGTACACGATGAAGGAAACTCTGGACAGACGCTTGCAACTTTTCGAACCGATTGAATTTACCTTAAAATATTTGGCACCTTATTTAGAATTCCACAAAACGACGGAACCGGTTTCGGTGTTTGCCGTTTGCAGTGCCAAAAAAATGGCTTTGGAAGAATCGCTGGTTCGCCTGGCCCAGATGTGTTCCGAAAAGGTGGTTATGCCGGATACCAATTGCTGCGGTTTTGCCGGGGATCGCGGTTTTACCGTGCCGGAATTGAATGCGGCCGGATTAAAGACCATTAAAGAACAAATTCCCATGGAAGTGAAACGGGGCTTTTCCACCAGCCGAACCTGTGAAATCGGCTTGAGCGAACATAGCGGCATTCCGTACGAATCCATCCTGTATCTGGTGGATGAAGTTACCGTTCCAAAAGAACGGTGACCAGCAAAGTGGAGAGTAGCTTGAGCCGAGTGGCGTTGTGTTTTCGGCTGGGCCTGTCGGCTATTGACAGCCCGGCTCAACCTGTCATTCTGCGTGGAGTCCCGAACAGCGTGACGGAACGAAGAATTCCATTGTTATTTTAGGCGTTTGCTGCCCAAAGCTTGAAGGGGATTCTTCGCTACACTTGGAATAACATGTGGGTGAGGCTGTCATTCCTCATCCCGATTCATCGGGATGAGGAATCCCTTGAATGCTTGGATGGGATTCTTCTCCCGCAGAAAACGGGCTCCCGCCTTCTGCGGACTAGTTCTTCCGCCTTTCATGGAATCCCGCTATTGCCGGACCAGTTTCCCTTCAACCGTTCACTTTTTACACAAACCAGTTATTCCTCTTCTTGCCACAATTTTTTTACTTTCTCTGTGAATTTTTGCAAATTGCGTTGACGATTTAAAAAAGGGATTCAAATGTCAGGGGAAAAAATCATCGGCATTACCATAGGAGATCCGGCAGGAATCGGCCCGGAAATCGTTTTGAAAGCTTTGACCAATCATCCCGAAATTTATGACTGGTGTCGGCCGGTTGTTTTTGCGCCCGAAGAAATTGTACTTCGCACCCTGCGCCAGTTAAAAAGGCAGCCCATTCTGCGCATCATCCGTTCCGAAATCCCGCTGAATTTGAGTTTGAAAGCGAACGAGATTGTTGTTTTCGACACCCCGTTGTTCGAGCCGCTTCCGTCGTTGGGCCGCATTTCTGCCCAAGGTGGGCGTATGGCTTACGAAGCCATTCGTCTGGCCATTGAAATGGCCCGGCAAGGTGCCCTGCGGGCCATTGCCACGGCTCCCATCAATAAACAATCCTTAAAAGCCGGAGATGTCCCCTTTACCGACCATACGGCCATGTTCAAAGAACTTACCCGAAGTGCCCAGGTGATGACATTGTTTATGAGCGGGAAACTGCGCATTTTCTTCTATTCGCGGCATATTCCCTTCCGCGAGATACCAGCTTCGTTGAATCAAGAAAAACTGGTGCAAACGATGGAACAGGCCCTGGCCCATTTAGGCAAACTGGGTCTTGGGCATCCGCGTTTGGCCCTTGCCGCTTTAAATCCTCACGGGGGAGAAAACGGATTGTTCGGCGATGAAGAGCAAACGATACTTAAACCGGCAGTACGGGAGGCGCAACGCAAGGGATGGGACGTAGTCGGACCCGTTCCGGCCGATTCGGTTTTCCATTTGAATTTGAGCGGGGAATTCGATGCGGTTCTTTCTCTTTACCATGATCAGGGACATATTGCGGCTAAAACCCATGATTTCTACGGCACGGTAAGCTTGACCATGGGGCTTCCTTTTTTACGTACTTCGGTGGATCACGGTACGGCATTTGACATTGCCGGACAAAACAAAGCCAACGAACACAGCATGGTGGAAGCGTTGCGCATAGCCTCGCGTTATGCCTGGTAGCTTAACGGGCGATGCTGAAAATTACTCCCAAAGCACCGCCCACCAAAACACCGGTCGCAAAGCCCTGCAGTCCGTTCCAGGACAAAAACCAGGGCCGGGCTTTCTTTTGCAATTCCTTACGGTACAGGTCGGCGACTTCGTTTAATTTGTGATCGTAATCTTTTACCATCGCTTGCAGCGTATCGGCATTGGCTTTAAGGCGGGAATTAATTGCGGCCTGCAGCCGGATTTGATTTTGCAGGTTGCGGATCAGGCTATCGGAAAGGGCTTTACGCCGTTCGCTTATTTGCGTTGTGGCCTTAAGAGCGTTTTCCAACTGTTCTATCTTATTAAGGCTGGTGTTCAAATCTTTTTCGCAGCCGCGTAAAGCCTGCTTTAGTTGGGCCGTTGTCTGGCTGTAACTTTGGGTTAAAGCGAGTAAAAGAAAAACAAGCACGGTGGCGGTAATACGCATAACTACTCCTTAATCAAATGATACCCGTCGATTTCAATGGGTGCATTTGGGGCGGGGGCTGCCTCTTCATTTTCGGGCAGCGTGCCGATTAACTTTTGGCGCTCCTTACTACGGGCGCGAGCTGCCGCAACAAAAGATGAAGCGTCTTCCAATAACTGCCGATTCAGCGCTTCCCGATCCTTTAATTCGGCATCAACAAGTTTGAGCTCCGTTTGATATCGATCGGCATGTTTGGCTAATTTTTGCCGTTTCTTTTGCAAAATGCGAATGACTTGCTGATTGGCGCTAACGGCTTCTTGCCGACGTTTTTGGATTTCTTTAAAACGTGCAAATTCTTCATTGAACTCGGCTAACTTTTCTTCAACGGCAAAAGCCTTTTTTAATTTTCGATGAATCAAATAGCCGCCGATCAGGCCCACACCGGCAATCATTCCCACACCCAATTTGGGATGGCGAGGCAATACCAGTTTCCAGATTAGGATAAGAGCGACAATAACCGGAATGACAATGATCAGCACATCCAACCAAATTTTTATTCCGCTTAAATCGAACATCAGATGTCCTCCTCATCTTGAACCGGTTTTAAGGATCCCGTAAGCGGGGGAGCTGTGGGGGAGACATTTTCACCGAGTTCGTATTCCAGGCGTTTCTTTTGTAAATAATGATCATCCGTTTTGTAACGGCGCACCGTGTAACTGCCGGCCAAACCAAAAACCACTCCGGCCAACGAAATCAAGCCCGTTTTCATGCTATCCATGATTTGCAGTACGGTAGCTACACGGGCATCACCGGCATGAAGGCAACCCAAAACGGCAAAGGCCAGCCAACTTAAGGCCAGAAAGATCAATAAAATCATGGAATAGGTCAAAATGGTAAATAAAAAGTCCGGATAGCCTTTCGAATTTTTAAGCAGCCACGTACTGGGTTTGCCTCGGAATTTATCCATAGCTGTTTCCTTTCTTTACGCTTAAACAACGGGTTGAACAAATGCCTCCAGTCCGGCTGTAATGGCTTCGACTAACCGCTGCTGGTAGTCCGCTTTTTGCAGATTTTCAAAATCGTCCGGATTGGTTAAAAAGCCCAATTCTACCAGCACGGCCGGAGGCAAGGTTTGATGAATCCAGGCCAGGCTGCGACCCAATTCCACGGTGGAAAGCATGCCGTTGTGGGCCAGGGGAATTCCTTTTGCGGAAACGGCCGTGGCAATATGTTGGGCTATGGTGCTTCCGCTTGGTGATTCCGCGCTGTAAATGGCATACAATCCTTTGTGTTTGGGTAGGGGCAAATAAGTTTGTTTCATTTCGTCCCATTGAGCCGCCACATTGCAGTGGATGGAAATAATGGCATCAAAGGCCGGGCGTTGCAGTTGATGATGTCGATTAATGAGCCGGCAGCGCGTTTTTAACGGCGGAACGGACACGTCGTTGTGCCGCGTCGTCCAAACTTCGTGGCCACGTTCCTTCAGGTAGGCATTTAATCGGCGTACCACCTGCCAGTTGAGGTCTTTTTCCATAATGCCTTGCCAAACGGCGCCGGTATCCGGTTTGCCGTGCCCGGCATCGGTGCAAAAAATGGCCATAAGCCGTTCCTCCGGTGAGCTGTGAGTGGTGGTTCTTCCGGAATTGTGTGTGCTACGTTGTCTTCCCTGAAACGAATGACTCGTAGATAAAATAAGAGGCAAAGCACATCAAATGCAAATGGATTTGAGAAATTTAACCCAGGGGGATGAGAATCGGTCGGAACAAAGGTTGAATAGGGCTTGGAAAAAGGAATAAAAGTCCGCGAGGATGTTTACAGCTCAATGCCAGCCCCTATTCAACCCGTTTGCGCCGGCGCATTTCCCGTATTGAGCGCAAGCTTACCACAATTTTTCGGGATATTTACCGGCGGCGATTAGTTGCCGTATCTTTTCTTTAACAACGGGTTTGTCCTCTTTGTAGGTCACGCCGAACCATTCCTCGTTGGTAGGAATGATTTTAACTTTGGCTTTACCCGAATTGATCAGACCGTCCAGAACCCAGGTCAAAAAGAATTCGGCTTTGACATCATTTACATGCTCTTCCAAAAAGCGACGAAAATATTCATTTAAATATTGGAAAAACTTGGGCGTGTAACCCATCATGTTCATGGAAACCAGCACCGAACCGTCAATGGCCTGCTCGTTTCCGTTCTCATCCAAAAAGACGATATTCTGACCTTTCCAGTAAATTTTGGTACGCTCGACGATTTTTTGCAAAAAACCCTGCGCATCCACCTGACAAACGCCGCGAGAGACCGAACCGTGTTTGGAAAGGGTCTTGTCCAAACGATAACCGATAATTGCGTATTCATTTCCGTCCACCGCTTGGGTGCGTAAGAAATCGGCCAGAATTTGAAAGGAAGTTTGCCCGTAAAAATCATCGGCATTAATCACCCCAAACGGTTCCCGTACCGCTTCTTCGGCCACCAGCACCGCATGGGCCGTGCCCCAGGGCTTTTTACGTTCGGCCGGTGCCGAAAATCCTGCCGGTAAACGGTCCAGTTCCTGAAATACGAAATGAATATCGGCCCGATTTTTCAACTTAGCGCCGAAGACCTCCTTAAAACTGCTTTCCAGTTCGCGACGAATCACAAAAACAATTTTTTCGAATCCGGCTTTTATGGCATCGTAAATGGAATAGTCCAGAATGGTTTCGCCGTTGGGCCCGAATTGGTCGATTTGCTTAACACCGCCGTACCGACTGCCCATGCCGGCCGCTAAAATGACTAATGAGGGTTTCATGGCTTTCCTTTCTCATTTTTTAACGTGCGTATTCGATTTGAGTGGGCAATTTGAAAAAAAAATCGATGCGATGCAAAAGCAAAAAATAGCAGCGCCGATTTTTCCCGTGGAAGGAATGAAAGGCCATAGCGGCATGTAATTCCGTTGTGACTGGGCATTAGAAGGCTTGCATGGTTGAATTCGATAAATAAACCGTTTAATAGGCTAAAAGAAGCGGATGAGGATTGTTTTTAGGATAAGCTTTTTGAGCCTTTTGTATTTTTTCATTTTTTTACATACATTCGGTTTGGATTTTTACGGGGTTTTACAGATTTTTGCAAAATTAAAATGTAACTGTTGTTCTAAGGTGCGAAGCGACGAAGAATCCCTTGTTTTTATTTAATATACGAGATTCTTCGTTGCGCACAGGATGACAATGAATGCAATTTTGCGGAGATCTAAGAATTTAATTATTGGAGGAGTTAAAACATGCTGTGGGTCATTCTTATTCTGGGCTTTGTCTTCGGCGCTATTTTACAATATGCGCGGTTAAACAAATACGATGTGATTAGCCGACTTTCCACTTTGGAAGATTTAACGGTGGCTAAGGCTGTGGTCTTGGCGATTGGAGTGGGGGCCATTATTGTTAATATTGAAATTGCATTAGGCATTGCCGGCTACCATGTAAAACCGTTTGTCTTTGGAGGAATCGTGCTGGGCGGCCTGATTTTCGGCGCGGGCATGGCTATTTTAGGTTATTGCCCGGGGACACTGGCCGTTTCTTTAGGTGAAGGCGCTTTGGACGCTTTGATTGGGATTGTCGGCGGACTGTTGGGCGGTTTGGTGTACACATTGATTCTGCCGGGCATTGCCGGTATTTTAGGGCCCAATTGGGGTAAAATTTCATTGTATTCCATTACCGGAGGGGCCAATATACTCTTTTTCATTGTTCTGTTTATCATTGCCGTTGCTTTTATTTATTTTGCTTTTTGGATGGACAAAAAGGAGAACGGCAGCGATAAAAAATGGCTGTATGCCGGCATTGCTTTGGCCGTGTTAAATGCTTTTGTCTTTTTGGGCTCGGTGGCTAATCGACCCATCGGTGCTTCTACGACCTATCCCTATTTGGCGGACTATTTGACCGGGCTTACCGAAAATGCCTATTTCCAAAAAATTCAAACACCTGGTCATTGGGAAATGATTTTTCTGGCCGGAGCCGTTTTGGCCGGTTTGGTCTTTTCACTGCTGAAAAAAGAATTTCAACTTCGCCTGATTTTTTCCAATTGGGAACATTACAAGGGGACCAATAGCCTCAACCGGATCATTTGGGCTTTTGTGGGCGGTTTTATTCTAATCTTCGGGGCACGCATGGCCGGTGGTTGCACCAGCGGGCACATCCTTTCCGGCGGCATGCAGTTGGCCGTAAGCAGTTTGGTCTTTGCCGCGTTTGTTTTTATCGGTTTGCTGGTTACCGGGAAATTATTCTATCGGGCTAAGTAAGGTCTGGCCGACATTCGCATGAATGGTTGGATGGAAACCGCA
>CAZHIZ010000114.1:0-10949 GCA_964532875.1 uncultured Caldithrix sp.
CGAGCTGAAAATAGCCCGCCAATTTATTGGCGGGAACAATGCACAACCAAAACACTATCGCCGTCCCATAGGGACGGTTGAAATGATTGCACAATAATCAGATGTCCCTACGGGACATTTTATTTTGTGTAGTTTTGCCCTTTCCCCCGGCAGTAAACTGCCGCGCTATTGTCAAAAATCCCTACGGGATTTTACCAATGCAATAGACCGAAGAGCACCAACCGGTTCTCGAGTGTTCCGACGAAGGAGGAACGTATCGAGAGAACCGGGCCCTGTTGCCTCGATACGCCCCGCCTCCATCAGGCCCCTTGCAAACGTGGACAGAGATAACTACATGCTACTCATTTGCCCTTTACCCTTACACTCTTAACTTCTCCTCTCAAAACATCAATTTACAAATATAAACAGCCGTAATTAAACCGGCGGCATCGGCAATTAAACCGGCCGGCAAGGCATAGCGCGTTTTGCGAATATTAACCGCACCAAAATAAACGGCTACCACATAAAACGTCGTTTCGGTACTGCCGAACATGGTGGAAGCGATAAAACCGTACAGAGAATCGACCCCGTAATGTTTCATAATATCCGTCATCACGCCGATGGAACCGCTGCCCGAAAGGGGACGCATAAAGGCCATGGGCAAAACGGCACTGGGAATGCCTATTTTTTCCGTGAATGTACCCAGAATATTCGTTAAAAAATCGAGGGCGCCGCATGCCCGGAACATGGCGATGGCCACCAACATGGCTACCAAAAAAGGAATAATCTTAACCGCCACGGCAAATCCTTCTTTGGCTCCTTCCACAAATTCCTCATAAACGCGCACTTTTTTGTAATAACCGTATCCGATAAAAACACCGAGAATGGCCGGGATGGCCAAAATGGAAAGCCAATTTATGATTAGTTTAATCATCGATCATCTTCCCCTTCTTTTTTTGGTAATACTGAATCAGTTTAACCGTAGTAATACCCACCAGGGTAGCCATACTGGCCGCAATTATCGAAGGAATCACGATTTTTTGAGGGTTTGCCGATCCCAACGAAGCACGAATGGCAATGGCTGTAGCCGGCACAATGGTAATGGCACTTGTATTAATGACCAGAAAGGTAATCATATCATCGGTAGCCACCCCTTTTTTGGGATTGAGTTTATTCAATTCTTCCATGGCTTTCAGGCCTAACGGTGTGGCCGCATTGTTAAGCCCCAGCATGTTGGCCGCAATATTCATAATCATGGCCCCAATGGCCGGATGGTCTTCCGGGATGCTCGGGAATAAACGTTTGGTAATCGGACGAACTAACTTGGAAATAATTTCGATCATGCCCGCTTTCTCAGCGATTCGCATCACGCCCAACCATAAGGCCATCACGCCGATTAAACCGAAAGAAATTTTAACAGCTAAATTAGCGGCATCGATAGCGGCCGTGGTGATTTGGCCCAATTTGGTTTCTTTGTTCAAATTCCGTTCCTGCCTGTGTTCTTTTTGTACGGCAGGAGTCGCCGGACGATTCATCTCGTGATAGACATCATTCACACCGGCAATGATAATGCTTAAAAAAATCATCCAGGCCCAGATATGGTTTAGCATCGATCCTCCTTTTCCTTTAATTTAGCTTGATTTTGTTCAAATTTATTGATATAATTATTAGCGTTGATGTTAGCTAATTTTCAAATTTAGTTCAAGTCGTTTTTTCTCCCGAAATTACGTCCTTAGTTTTTTCGCATTCTGAGTACGGTGACTTTAATCACAGTTAATTTTAATCAATTCAAGAAATTGTTTAGCGTAAAATAAACGTCATGAGGACGGATCGTGGGCAAGGGTAAGAAAAAATTTAAGTTTAACAGGATGTTCGGGCTGCGGCTGAGCGATCGGCTGGATGGTACTTACTATTTTATTTTCATAGTAACAGCACTGATTATTGCTTTGTTTATTTTACGTTTAGCCACTTTAAATTATGATTCATACAAGCTTAAAGCCGAAAAAGAAATCGGTTTTAAATACAAAAAATTCATCTCCCGTTTAATTATCAACGAAGTTAAAAAAGCTGCGCCCAATATTAAAAATATTCGTCAGGTTGTCATCCCGCCGGCAGTAACCATTGCCCGTACGCGTCCTGCTCCTTCAAGCGTTTCTGCGGCGGAGCTAAAAAAACAACGCCAAAAATTGGCAGAACGTATTCGCAAAGAACGTAACATCTTAAATCGCACCCGCTTAATCGGTAAAAAAGGAACCGGCCAAGGCATCGCCGAGGAATTGCCTCAAGGCTTGGATGCCTTTTCCGATGACGAATTATTTGTTGATACCGATGTAATGGCTATGGCCGATGCGAAAGAAGCTTTAGAAAAAATCGAAACCCGGGTACGCCCCGTTAACCCGGTTTACCAGGCCGAAATTACTCCGGTCAACAATTTCGACCCGGGCGACCTTACTACCGGAGACGTAAAATTATTTAATTATGTCGTACAGCGCAAAGGCTCTGCCTATTTGGATGTTCCCGAACAACTGCTCAAAGAGTCTCCGGTCCAGAAAGGTTACCGTGACCCCGCGGAGATCGAAGAAGTCGTTCGCAGCTATTCGCCCATGATCGACTATTGTTTTCGCAAACACACCCGTTACGCGCCCAATGCCAAAGGGTTTATTAAAGTGGCCTTCAAAATTTCCTATGAAGGATACGTCATTCCGGAAAGTGTGCGCATCATCAGTTCTTCGTTAAGAAACAAACCGCTTGAAGAATGTATTAAACGCTACATTAAATATTGGAGAAATTTCAGACGTTTGGATCCCTCCATGGGGATCGCACAAGTGGTACAAAAGTTCGTCTTTAACTGACGGGTACCCGCTGTTTTTCTTTCTTGCGTTGCAAGCGTAATAACTGCTCAAAAACCCGGTGCGCCTCTTGCTCCAACTCTTCGTAAGAGCCGCTGTTATCGATTACAAAATCCGCCCATTTTCGTTTTTCTTCCAAGGGGATTTGCCGATCTACCCGACTGAAAAATTCCTGTTTACTCATGCCGTCTCTTTGCCGAACGCGCCGGTAACGTTCGTCAATGGGCGCATAAACCACCACTATGGCATCAAAAAGCTGCTCAATATTAATCTCGTAAACCAATGCCGCATCAATTACCACCAGGGGATAGCGTTTGGAAAAACGCGCCTCTTCCATTTCATCCACAATGTACGAGACCATTCGCGGGTGAACGATTTGATTGAGCTTTTGGGTGTGTAACTCGTCCTTGAAAGCCAATTCGGCCAGACGCCTGGTATTCAATTTCCCGTTACGATAATACACCCCTGCGCCGAACGTTTGTTGCAAAGCCTTACGAATTTCGCGATCTTTCTGCATGATCTCTTTGGCTTTAAGATCGGCATTGATAACCTTTGCTCCCCATTTCTGAAATAGTTTGGCCACCGTCGTCTGTCCGCTGCCGATGCCACCTGTAACGGCAACAACCAATGGATTATTATATTCTCTTTTCATTTTTTACCTCACAATAACCAATTTACCGATGCGTTCTTTGCCCCGGTATTCCGCACGATAAAAATAAATACCCGAATGCACCTGTCGGCCGTTTTCATCCCGCAGGTCCCAAATGACCCCGCCGGCCTCATTAACTTTACGGAAAGAACGAATCCGTTTACCGTTTAAAGCAAAGATTTGAATTTGAGTGTTTTGCGGTAATTTTGCAAATATTAATTGCCGATTCTGCGGACGCACCGGCTGTGGATAAACCACAAGATGCTGCAAATCGTTTACGGCACGAATCAAACTGATCTCCTGTGCGCGATCCATTTCAACCCCGGTTTTGCTTTTTAGATCGGTTACGATAAGATAGGCCTTTTGCCCGTAACCGCCGGCCATGCTTTGAGCACTCAATTGCAATTCGATTTGCGAACACGCATCATCCAGAATGATGACCTTTTCCACCTGCCCGTAAGGCTGTAAACGATAATGGCTCAGGTCCGACACACTGCTTCTGTCCATAGGCATATTAAAAGTCAGTTCCACGTTACGACGCGTTTTAATACGCATCTCCCGTACAAAGGGTTTTGTACGCCCCCAATCACACGAAACCGGCACACGATTAAAACGCTCGTTCAGCGGAATGCCGTCCGAATTAAACACGTTTTCCACGGTCAGTATTTCCCCCTCGCGGTAGGGAATGGACTGCGGGAAGGTGGCCAAAAGACGATTGGGGGGTGCCATCACGGTTAAAGAACGGGCCGTAACGCCGGCCTTAGTTAATGAAACGCGCGGACGGGCGAAGGACTCCGTTTTCATGGATTGGTCGAATTGCAACACGATTTGCGTAGCATTTTCCTGCCGGGCGGCGATAAGGCGCGGCGCATGTCCCGTTTTGGCCGAGTCGATATTTGACGGGGCACTTTCCGAGAAGGGTGACGATGAATCCACTGCCGTTACCCTGTAATAAAACCGGCAACCAAGGCAGGAGGCGGAAGTATCGACAAACGTATTGCTTTTGCTGTGCGTTAAAATTTGCAGCGAGCCCGGCGATGAACCGCGATAAACATAAAAGCCATTGGCGGCGCTCCCTTGCCAGCGCAATTGAATGCGAAGAGAGTCCAGTGAACGAGCCTGCAGGTTGAATGGTGCCAGAGGACGGCGGACGCTTTGCGGACTGAAGGCGGCAATGCCCTTCCCGTCATCGAAATAGCACTCCGGCGTACCGTCGTTATTAAAGTCAGCTAATAAAACAGTATTGGAATTAAATCCTTCGCTAACCCAGACGGGTTGCCATGTTTGATCGGCCTTACGCAACAAATACAAGTAAGGATACAAACCGACAAATAAAAAATCCGCGCCGTCCATTTCCGCGTAGTTTAAAGAGCTGCCGAAATTTTTTTTGGGATAATAAGGATAAAATCCGCTCAAATACGAAGCGCTTAAATTTGCCGCCCCTGCTGAGTTCCGGAAGGATTGCAGGCTCCAATAACGGCGCTGCCATTGGGATTCCAGATTTTCATCTTCGGCCGTGTGGGTAAGCGTAAAAACGGTACCGGTAGCCATCGTAAGTAAATCTGTGGCATCGCTCTGCGCGGCGCGCCCGGTGCTTAGCAATTGGAATCGATTATCCCCCGAGCAGGTGTAAACAATCACGTCACCGTCGTAATCTCCGTAGGCAATTTCCTGTGTGCCGTCCCCATTAAAATCCCCGATAGTTACAAACGGTACTCCCAGGCGATTTTCGCCCGTTGTCGGATTCGGTAATGTGGCCACCATCTTAAATTGAGCCTGTCCATCCCATTCCAGTACCTGATAGAGCGAATCCCGATAACCCACAATTTCACCTTTACCGTCACCGTCCAGATCACAAAGGGCGGCGGCCCAAAAAGACGAATCCTGCCAAATTACCCGTGCAGGAAAAGCATCGTTTGTGTTGGCTTCCATTAAGCAGGAATAGCTGCCCAGACTCAGCAACAAGTCCTTCTTACCGTTACCGGTCACATCCCCCGCATCCCGGGGAATGAAAATGTGATCCGTATGCCAGCGATCGACAAAATGCCCGGAGGTAAATTCGTAAATATGCACCCTGCCGAACGTACCGCCGGAGCGATATTTACTCATTACGATTTCCTTTTGGCCGTTGTTATTTAAATCGGTGACTTTAGCCAACAAATAGCCGCGCGGTAAAACCTGCCCAAGAGGCTGCCACGGCGACAGTTTTACGGAGGCAGGGAAAGTTAACGTAATGCTTTTCGTGCAGGAAAATCCCGCCCCGTTTACAAATTGCAAAAAAAGACGGCTACCTTCCGGAAGCGTTTGCGGCGTAATTTGAAAAAAATGACGTTCGGAATACGTGGATTGTTCCAGTACCTCGCGTTTCTCTATGTCCCCGGGCCTCATTGCGGAAACCTTCATGGTGGTCGGATCGTCCGTTTGTAGCGAAAAAAGAAGCATCGATTGCGTGCCTTGATAGCTCGGCACCGATAAAAAACGTACAATCACCGGCGGCGTGCGATCGATGTGTACCGTACGGGTCAAATCGATTTCTTTACCGTTCAGCAAACCCATGGTTAAATGCAAGGTAAGTAACGTATCGGGCAAAGACAGCAAAGGCAAAAAAGCGATCGTATCCGCCCGATAAAAGCGGTAAGTACTTTGGGCCAAAGGATGCCAATGGTTTGGATTGACTCCCAGACCGTACTCCAATTGCACGAATTGTAAATCCGGATGATAAGCCGTTACGACAACGGGATAGCGATTGCCGCCGATGTACGTTTGGGGTGCCGGACGAATGATTTGCAACGCACCGGATTTTTCCACGGTTAAGGCAGCCCGGGCATCCACGCGACCGGCACCGATTTTACTATGGTCCATGGCCAGAGGCCGGGCACTGCCCTTTAACACCGTACGTACTTCTTCATTGTTAAATTCCGGATGACGGGACAAAATCAAAGCGGCTATGGCCGAAACCACCGGTGCACTGAAGGAAGTACCGTTCACGGTATTGTAGCCATTTCCGGGTGCGGTACTCAACATGTCCACACCCGGAGCAAGCACGTCCAACCAATCACCGTAGTTGGAAAATCCGGCCAACCAGTCGTTTTTATTCGAAGCACCGACGGCCACGGTTTCCTGAAATCCGGCTGGATAATAAACGTCGGAACTGCCGTCATTACCGGCCGCCGCTACCAGAATCATGCCCTTGGAGGCCAGATAGTGCAACACGTCATGAAACAGCGCGGAAACCTGCCGATCACCGAAACTCATATTCAGAATGCGCGCCCCGTTTCTTTGGGCATAAATCATGGCGCGGATTACGTCGTCTTCTTCCAAATAACCGGAGGCCGTACCGGCACGTAAAACCATAATTTTAACATTGGGAGCAATACCGCTGATTCCGCGGCCGTTATTTCGTACGGCGGCAATAATACCGGCCACTTCCGTCCCGTGGCCACCGCTAAATTCGTCCATGGGATCGGGGTCGGGATGTAAATAATCGCCTCCGTCCGCAAAACGGGGCGCATCGGTAAAATCCCAGCCGATCGTATCGTCCACGTAACCGTTTCCGTCATCATCCACACCTGGTTTGCCGTACCATTCCGCCCGATTGTGCCAAATATTGGGGGCCAAATCCGGATGCAAATAATCCACACCCGTGTCGATCACACCCACGATAATCGAAGAATCGCCCGTCGTTATTTGCCAGGCCCCGGGCATTCCGAGTAAAGGTAAATACCATTGCCGATCCACAAGGCTGTCGTTGGAAATGGAATGCACTTTAAAATAACCCACCGGTTCTATTTTTTCGATCAGGTTTTGCTCGCGCAGAGATTGCAGGTAAGCCTTATCCTGAGCGGAACGGATTTCAATTTGCAGCCACTTTTGCAAGACAGCGGGTTGGCGGGGAACATTAACGATGTTGTGCAATAAGGGTCGGGCCTGCTTGTGCAAACGGCCCGGTACGGAAGGAACCTGCAACAATTCGCTACGTTTCGCCATGCCGGCCGGAGTCAATTTAACAAAATACGACTGGCCCTGCAGCGACGAAAACGCAATAAGAAAAACACCGATTAAAGCGATTAAAATGCGCATTATTTTTTAATGGAAACCAGTTTACTGAGAAATTCGATTTTTTTGCGATACCGTAAATTGTCCGGCTCTTTTTTGATCAAAGCTTTAAAAACCTTTAAGGCATCTTCGAATTTGCGTTGGGCGATCAAGATTTCTCCGAAGGTAGGTGTCAATAAACTGGGATTGTTCAAAATATCATCGATATTGACGGCATCTTCTTCCACGGCTTTGGCTTGCTGCCGATCAAATTCCAACTGTTTGACCCCGGACTCGTCTTTTTTCTTCTCCGTACTCTCCTGAATACGCTTGATCACTTCATCCAATTCTTCGGATGTTTCGGATTTGGGTTCAATCATACTCTGCTCGATCTTGGCAGCATCCTGGGTAGAAATGCGCTCGATATCTTCTTCCAGAGTATTAAAATCGGCAACCGGCTTCTCTTGTTCGTCTTCCGCAGAAGCCGCCTCTTCTTCCTGCGGCTGGTCCTGTAATTCGCTTTTGCGGCGTTCGTTAAATATTAGTGCCGTATCCAATACATTCGGCGTTTCCTCGTCGAAAAGAGGTTCTTCAGCAGGTGCTTCTGCGGATTGATCTTGTCGTGCTTCTTCTTTAGTGCTTTCGGGAGCCGGTTCGGCTTCGGGAGCGGCGCTGGCCTCATCACTTTGGAACAGATCGTCCATCCATTTGGAAAAATTCTCGCCTTCCTGCACATCGGAACGTCCCTGATCGATTTGCTCGGAAATAGCAGAAGCTTCCTGAATGGTTTCTTCGCTATTTTCCTCTTCGGAAATATCGCCAACTCCGGGCGCCAATTCGGACAGATCTTCCGGGAAAAAATCCGTTTCGAAATCATCGTCCAAATCCGCATCGAGATCAAAATGAGAATCCGTATCGGCAGCCAGTTCTTCTTCCAATTTCGAAGCATCCAAATCCGTAAGCGCCTCAGATGACGTACGATCTTCGGGCGCTTCATCGGAAATCTCGTCGATCTTTTCGATGATATTTTGCCGCTCGTCTTCGGGAGTTAAGCGGGAATCATCTAAAATTTCTTCCAAATCCAGAGCCACGCCTTCGCTTTTGTCTTCCTCTTCCGATTCATTTGCAAAATTCGGTGTAGTGTAAATTTTAGTTAGAAGCCCTTCGCTTTCCAGAAATTCATGCAGTTCTTGGTCAAAGGGATCGTACAAATAAGCGCTTAATAGCATCCGTTCGCCCGCTTCTTTCTCACGCATTTTGTAATACAAATAGGCCAGCCCTTTTAAAGCCTTGGAATGCCCCGGTTGAAAGGCCAAGGCTTTTTTGTAGGCTTCCACCGCCTGTTCATCCCGTTCGAGCATCTGGTAGCAACGTGCCAATTGTACGTAGCCCTCGGCATAAAACGGAAAACGTTTTACCCCCTGCTCGCACAATTCAAGCGCTTCTTCCGTCTCTTCCCGCTTTAACAACAAATCGGCTTTATGGGCAAACAAGACGGATTCACTTCCGATGCTCAAAATAAATTCCGTAGGGCTTAACATGGTACTTCCCCCTTAATGACAAACTTTAATCACCAGGCTCCCAATGTGGCATTGAGAATATCCTCGGCAATAAATTTTAATGCTTCATCAATGGCCTTTTGCCGCTCATCCAGTCCGGCTGTTGCACTGAGCGGCACGGCGTAATCGAACGTTTTATTGAATAATGTTTTGGACGTCTTTAAATCCTGGCATTGGGCCTTGACCGTTACCACCAGTCGATCTTCGGTCACTTGCTCGCCGGTGCGTACCACGGCCGCCTTCTGGCGAATGGATTCGATGGAACCGCTCAGTAACAAATCGGCTTTCGATTCGTCCACTACCTTCAACGTATTATCATCAATAAACATGTCGCGCAAATAACGGTTCAACGTTTCCGGCACTCCCGGATCGGGCGTCTGGTTGTCAAACAACGTAATGGCAATGGAGCGGATGTAAGAAGGCAACGATCCTTTAAACGAATAATACCCGCAAGCGCTTAATGCCCCAAGGACTAAAAGCAACCCTAAAATAATGGCGAATTTCATGAACGGGTACTTTGTTCTCACGCTCAATTTTATTTTTTTATTTCGATTCATGATTTTGAACGACTTTTTTGACAATCGGTTCAGGAAAGCCCGTATTCGTGGAGTTTCCGATACAGGGTTCTTTCACTAATTTGCAAGGCTTTGGCCGTTTTTCGGCGATTGCCGTTAAATTTTTTCAACGTTTCTTTAATTAATTCCCGCTCCATGGCACTGAGCGAAGTCGGTTTCACTTCCTGATCATCGGCATTTTGCACCGTGGGATTAACCGGTACCTGACGCCGCATCAATTCCATTTGAGTTTGAATAAGCTGGGCCAGCATCTGTTTGATTTCCGTAACGTCCAGCTTTAGCGAGATTAGTGTGCGGTAAATCAGTTCCCGTTCGGCCTGATCGGGAGTTTTATTCAAAGGAACCGGTAAATTTTCGGAGGGCACCGTGCGCGGTTGCAAATTTAACGCTTGACGCACATAAGACGAATGGACAATCTCGCCCTTGTTTAAAATGATGGCCGTTTCTACAAAATTTTTCAATTCGCGCACATTGCCCGGCCAGTGATATTGCTTGAGCAATTCGATGGCTTCCGGCGCAAAACCTTTGAAATGAATCTGATTTTTGGCAGCAAAAGCTTCGCTGAATTTATGCACCAAAATGGGGATATCCTCTTTACGTTTTCGCAACGGCGGAATATGCAGGGTAATGGCCTTTAAACGAAAATAGAGATCACGACGGAATTCATTATTCTCCACGGCCGCTTCCAAATCTTTATTGGTGGCGGCAATAATACGCACGTCCACCTTAATAGGTCTGGAGCCGCCCACGCGCATAATTTCCGAAGTTTCCAGCACACGCAACAATTTTACCTGCGTATTTAAGGGCATCTCGCCGATCTCATCCAAAAAAATCGTGCCGCCGTCGGCCGCTTCAAAATAGCCCTTGCGCTGGGCAATGGCTCCGGTAAAGCTGCCCTTTTCGTGGCCGAATAATTCCGATTCCAGAATACCTTCCGGAATCGCCCCGCAGTTAACGGAAATGAGCGGTTTGTTTTTGCGTTTACTCAAACGGTGAATGGCATTGGCAACCACTTCTTTACCCGTTCCGCTTTCTCCGGTAATAAGTACGGAAAGATCGGTTGGCGCCACCATGATAATCGTTTGCAACAGCTCTTCTATTTGCGGACTTTTTCCGTAAAAGCCCAATTGTTCCTGTAATTTTTCTAAATCTTGCATACGTTTCATTCTTCCTTTTTCTACCAAGGTAACCTGCTCTGCACAGGTAACGCCTTGACGAGAAAAATTGTTCTTCGTGTACTCGTTAATCGTTAAGGGTTAATATTGAATGGGCATTCGTATTCATCCCCCAAGCAACATGTATT
>CAZHIZ010000115.1:0-10580 GCA_964532875.1 uncultured Caldithrix sp.
ACTAAAATCATGTAAAGGATGTTGGAAGAAGTAATTTTTCTTTCCATGGGAAACCTCGGATGTATTGGTGTTTCAATCAATTTGGGCGGGCCGCTTTGCCCGTTTGAATAACAAAAGTTAACGATTTCCGAAATATTTTACAAGAACGTTGAATATGTTGAAAAAAGATAGTTCATAGCCGGGTATTGCTTTGAGAAAAGTGCACTTCCCGTTGGCGATCCGATTAAGGTAATCGCTGTTAAATAAATATTAATATTCGGACGGATCGGTCGAAAACAGATAAAACATTTTTTGAAGGGCATAAAAATTTAAAAAAGGTACTATTTAATTTGAAATGCTTGAAATTTACCATTAATTTCCTGAAATCAAAAAACGTACCGCCATTGAAGTTTTTCATGGCGGTATAACTTTTTAAATGGAATTGAGTGCGTGCATGGAAAAGATTAAGTACAAACAAATTTTACTTAAATCCTTCGAACCCTTTTTAAGAAAACGCCAGGCCGAAATTTTTCTTTATCGCTCCGGCGTTAACGGCAATTGGCGTTTCGTGACTAGCTCGACAGGGGAAGAGAAATCCAAATTTAAAGCCGATCAAAGTTACCTGACCGAATTAAGCGTAATCAATTTTTTCGAAGCAAATAACGCGCCCAAAGCCATCAAGCCTATTCTGGAAAAAAATCAGTTTGCCTGGGGCTATATTTCCGATAAAGAAGAAATTTTATTAACCGGCAAGGGCGAGTTCAAATCTTCGGATATCTTATTGATTAAATTATGTGCCTTATTGTTCGAATCGTTTGTTGAAAATGTACATCTACAGCGCGAATTGCAACGTGCTTCTTCCCGCATGCAGGCCGTGATCGAAGAAACCACGGCTTTACATGAAATCAGCCGGTCCATCGAATCCATTTCATCATTGGATTCCTTATTGCATCATATCGTTCTAAAATCCATGCATCTGATGCATGCCGAATCGGGCTCTTTAATGTTGTACACCGAACAAGGCGACGAATTGGAATTTAAAGTGGCCATTGGGCCCAAATCGGACAATGTAAAACCGTTTCGCATTAAACCCGGTCAGGGCATTTCCGGTTGGGTTGCCAAATACGGCAAACCCATTCTCATCAAAGACGCCTACAAAGACGAGCGTTTTGATCCTTCCTTTGACAAACGCAGCGGATATCGCACCCGTAGTTTTTTGTGTGTTCCGTTAAAATACAAAGACCACATTCTGGGCGTCATTACTATTTTAAACCGCCTGGATCATCGCCCCTTTACCGAGCGTGACCAACAAATGCTGGTCACCTTTGCCACCCAGGCTGCCTTGGCCATCGAAAACACACGTCTTTTAAAAGAAGCATTGGAAAAAGAGCGTCTCAAAGCCGATCTGAAAGTAGCCGCTAAGATTCAAAGCATGCTCATTCCTCAAAAATTACCCCATATCGACCAGTTGGAAGTGGCCGCCACCTACATTCCCTGCAAAGAAATGAGCGGTGACTTTTACGATGTCATTCCCATTAGCGACGGGAAGTGGGTCTTTGTCATGGCTGATGTTTCCGGTAAAAGTGTCCCCGGGGCCATGTTGATGTCCAATTTTCAGGCCACCATTCGCACCTATTTGCAGTTCAGTTCCGATTTAATTTGGATCATGGGGCGGATTAACGATTTATTGATTCAACAAACCGACAGCGATCGCTATATTACTGTATTTGTAGCTTTGTACGATCCGCAAAAAGGAAGCATTACCAGTGTCAACGCCGGGCATAATCCGCCTTTGCTGGTAAATTCCAAGGGTCGCGTTCAAAAATTGAACAAGGGTGGCATTTTCGTGGGCATTCTGCCCTGGAAGTATCAAAAGCAACATCTGGCCTTTTCACAGGATAATTTGTTAGTCATGTACACCGACGGACTGGTGGAAGCCATGGACGAAAAGGAAGAAGAATTCGGTTTGGAACGACTCAAGAAGATTATCGTTGCCCATCGCCATGAAAATATCGATGCTCTGAAGGAACGCATAATCGACGCCGTGAAACGCCATACAGGCGGAAAGCCGTTAGACGACGATTTTACCTTACTTTTGGTTCGTCGAAAATAAGATGCGCATAGGTTAGACTCGCCGGGAATCTGTACGGGAATTTAACTATCGCCGGTTTTAGACGACAATTTATAATAGAAATAAATAAAAGGAAAAGCCCATGAATTTTCAGGCCCATGTTCAAGAAGACAGTGACGTTGTGGTTATTGATATTCCGCGACGTTTAACTTCGGAAATTTCCGATGAATTAAAAAGCCTGATGAAGGAATTAATCGGTCAGGGTAAGTACAAGCTGGTGATGAATCTGGAGAAAACCCGCTATATGGATTCCAGCGGGTTAGGGGCAATTGTCTCGAAAATTGCGGCTACGCGTTCACACGGCGGTGACATTCGTCTGGCCGCACCGCAACAAACCATTCTCGATTTATTGGAACTAACCCATATTAATCAAATTATAAAAATATTTCCGAACGTAGAAGAAGCGGTTCAGAGTTTTAAGGAGTAAAACTTTCATGGCGGCTCGGGAAGAAATGTTTGATCGCAGGTATTTTCACCTGCAGGAACCGGATTACACCAAACCCATCTATCAGATACCGGATTACTATGCACAGCGATTCAAACAAAAAATTACCTTTCTTTACGGCGCACCGCGTCTCGAAGGCATTTACCCCGAACTGGAACGCATTTTAAAAGTTTATTATGCGCACAAAACCCCGTTGATGAAAGAATTTGAAAAGCAATTCAACCCCGAAGATCGCTTTACCGAGAAAGATATCATTTTAATTACTTACGGAGATCTGATCAAAACGCCGAATCAGAAACCCTTAAAAACGTTATCCCAACTTTTGGAATCGTATTTAAAAGGCGTTATTAATTTTATTCATATTTTGCCCTTTTTTCCGTCTTCCTCGGATCGCGGATTTGCCGTAATGGATTTTGAAGAAGTCGATCCCAACCTGGGTACCTGGGATGATATTCTGGAGCTGAAAAAAGACTTCAAGCTTATGTTTGACGGGGTATTTAATCATGTCTCGTCCAAAAGTCGTTGGTTTCAGGAATTTCTCAATCAAAATCCGGAATACATTAATTTTTTTACCGTGTTTTCCACCAAGCAGCAACTTTCTCCTGATCAGCTAAAATTGATTGTGCGCCCCAGAACCACGCCGATTTTGACCGAATTTCATACGCTGAACGGTAAACGTCTGGTTTGGACCACTTTCAGTCAGGATCAAATTGATCTGAATTACCACAATCCTCGCGTCCTTTTGAAAATGATCGAGATCCTGCTTACCTACGTGCGCCGTGGTGCCGATATTATTCGTTTGGATGCCGTGACCTATCTTTGGGAAGAATTGGGAACCTCCTGTGTACATCTGGAACAAACACACACCATTATTAAATTATTTCGCGATATTTTGGATGCCGTGGCCCCGCATGTTGCCTTGATTACCGAAACAAATGTGCCGCACAAAGATAATATTCGTTACTTTGGTAACGGTCGCGACGAAGCTCAAATGGTGTACAACTTTGCTTTGCCGCCTCTGGTATTGTTCAGCTTTCAAAACGAAAATGCCCGCAAATTGACCCAATGGGCCAAAACATTAAAGGCCCCTTCCAAAGAAGCGACCTTTTTCAATTTTCTCGATTCCCATGACGGTGTGGGTGTGATGGCCGTGCAGGGGATTTTAACACCGGAAGAAATTGAGATGATGGCTTTGCGTGTGGTGGAACACGGAGGTTTTATTTCGTACCGGGCCAATCCGGACGGTTCCCAGAGTCCGTATGAGCTCAATATTACCTGGTTTAGCGCTATCAATGACGAAGACGCCGACGAACCCATGGAAGTTCAGGTGAAACGCTACATTGCCTCGCGGGCCATTGCTCTGGTATTGATGGGGGTTCCGGGCATCTATTTACACGGATTTTTAGGCTCGAAAAACGATGCGGATCTGGTTCTGGAAGAGCGCCAGACACGCAGTATTAATCGCAAAACATTGCGCAAAAAAGAACTCATTCAATCGCTTGAAAACCCGGAAACAACCACCTACCATGTTACCAGACGATTGGTGCGGCTCATCGAAATTCGCTCCCGGCAACGGGCCTTTCATCCCAATTCACCGCAAAAAATATTGGAAGTGAACGATGCTTTGTTTGTCGTGCTTCGTTACACGGAAGACCAGAAAGAGCTCATCTTAACCGTAACCAACGTTACCTCGAAGACGATCCGTGCGGACATCAATTTACTGCAATGGGGTATTCTCGGTGATTATCACTGGCACGATTTGATCAGCAAAAAAACGTTTTCCACCCGGAAACATATTCTAACACTAAACATAGAGCCTTATGCCGTTTTGTGGCTTAAGGCGCGTAACGGGCAATTTAGAATAATTGATTAAAATGCTCGTTAAAGGTTAGGCCTGCAGCGCTCATCCCATCGGTAAAGGCCGAGAGCTGTCGTTCCGAGCGTAGCGAAGAATCCTTATCAAGAAACCGGGAGATTCTTCACTTCGTCCCGATTCTCGGGACTTCGTTCAGAATGACCCACCGACCCGGCCTGTCATTCCGTATTATTATCTTTCTTCCCGAAATTTTCATCCAAAGGAATAAAAGGCAAAATCAAAAATCCGGGAATAGTGGCGATCATAACCCAGATGAAGAAATGCCGGTATCCGATCAATTCCTGCAACCAGCCGGAGAACATTCCGGGAATCATCATGCCCAGAGCCATAAAACCTGTGGCAATGGCAAAGTTAGCCGTTTTATGTTCACCCCGAGAAGCGTAAATCATGTAGAGCATGTAAGCCGTAAATCCGAAACCGTAACCGAATTGTTCAATAGCCACACACAAATTGATGATCCACAAATTGTCGGGTTGTACGAAAGAAAGATAAATGTACACCGCATCGGGTAAATTAATGGCAATGGCCATCCACCACAACCAAAATTTTAGGCCTTTTTTAGCGGCCACAAATCCGCCCAGCAAACCGCCTAAAGTCAAGAACAGAATACCGATGGTACCGTAAATGAATCCCACCTGACCTGTAGTCAGGGCCAATCCGCCTACCTCTTGCGCATCTAACATGAAAGGCGAGGCCAGTTTAACCAATTGCGATTCGCCCAAACGGTAAATAAGCAGGAAGGTAAGCACCCAGCCGATTTTATCCTGCCGGAAAAATTCGGCAAACGTTTCCAAGAATTCCTTCCAAATATTCATTAATCCCCGGGTAGCGCTGGGATGGTCGCTGTCGGGATAGGGCAGAATGAAACGATGGTAGAGGAAAAAGACAATGAACATGGCGGCCAAAAAGAAAAAGGTTAAAGACCAGGCCAAAGGAATATTCCCGGCATGAGCCGTAAACACCGCCTTGGCACGATAGTTCAGTTTCGGATCGAGTTGGATAACCGCCAGAGCCGGTTTGTTCCAATTATGGCTGTTAAAAACAAGGCGGCTTCCGTAAGCACTTCCTTCGAGCAAAGAAATACTTTTGTCTCCTTTGGTACGCCCGAAATTGATCACGACGTGTTCGTCGGGTTTGGGCTTATTGGAAAGATAAAAATAAATAAGGCCCACATTGCCGCGAAAATCGGCCGGACGTACTTTAACCGCTTCACCGAAATTCTTTTTGATCCATTGTCCAAGGGGTTCGGAGACATGGCGTCGCCACCAGCTTTCCTGTGCTTTGTTGCGTACCACAAACCGTTTATCTTCCTTGGCAAACCCGTGGCTCACATTCCATTGGCGCACTACGGCCAAAACAGAATCCACATATTTTTTATTCTGCGGTTTGGCCGCAATGACGAGTTGATCTTTGGGATAATGTAAAATGCGCAGGGCACCGGGTTGGGGCTGAATTTTCAAGGAATCGGGATCCAAAGGACGTACGACGGCTGCCTGCGGATCGGCAACGACATCCATCTGCACGCTGTGCAAACCCGTGTGACTTTCCAGATAACCGGCTAAAATGATCAGCAATCCTTGTCCCGTAATCATGGCAATGCGGTAAAACGTACTACGTACCCCTACGAACCAGGCCTGCTGGTATTCGCTTAAACCGAGCATGTAAAAGCCGTCGCAGGCAATATCATGCGTGGCAGAGCTAAAAGCCAATAACCAGAAGAAAATCAGTGTAAATTTAAAGAAATTGGGAATGGGAATGGAAAGTGCAATGCCTCCTAAGCCGGCACCCAGCAACAATTCCATGGCAATAATCCAAAAGCGCTTGGTTTTGAACAAGTCAACAATCGGACTCCAGAGCGGTTTGATGACCCATGGCAGGTAAAGCCAACTGGTGTACAGGGCAATATCGGTGTTGGAAATGCCCAGGCGTTTGTACATGATCACGGAGACGGTCATTACCACCACATACGGAATGCCTTCGGCAAAATAAATCGTGGGTACCCACAGCCATGGATTACGTGTTTTTTTCTTCATGCCTGTTTTCTTTCATCTTTAGGTCTTTTATTCTTTTCTGTTCAATTTGTTACGGAAAAAGGGTTAAGAGTAAAGAAAAATTTGGTAATTGTAAGAAGCGGTGCTTATCCTTCTTAATCGTACCTGTTTCCATGCTGATCTCACAAAGCTTCAAAATCCCTTAGCCACCATTTTGTTCATCCAACCGTTCCTTTTCATCTTTTACTCTTAGTAAATTTTCTTTAATGTACTCCCGGGATAATAGTGCTGCACAATTTCCCGCGAATCAATGCCTTGTAAGGACATACCCAGGGCGCCGATCTGGCAAAGCCCCACGCCGTGTCCCCAACCGGCGCCGCGATACACAAAGGTTTGCGGAATGGTGGCTTTGGAGGGCACGGTTTCAATGCGCACGGCGGAGCTGTACAAAAACGAAGGGTGCAGGAGACGACGAATATCGTATTCCGATTGAACATGAAAAACCTGTTGTTGGTTCTCGGAATCCAAATACACAATATCCATTTTGTTCGCTCGTCCCGAACCGCCACGCGAAGTGATTCGCAACGCTTTCACCGCCTTCATTGCCGGGGAGATTTCCTTGTTCAGATGTCGGGTTAAGTCCTGTTGTGAAATTTCAATGGTCCAGCGAAAATAAGCACCTTCTTCGTCCACATTACCCAGATATTTTTTTAACGTATTTTCCGGTACCACATGGGGCGAGCAATAGGTATGGGGTACGCTGTCCAGCCAGATTTTCAAATTTTGCTCATCACTCAAGGGCTTGTGCCATTCGGGCGGGTCCTGAGGGGCATCGGCTTTCACTTGAGTGTAGGGCAGGGCAGGGCCGTCCCAGATGGATTCGAACGCTTCCATCACACCGCCGCAGCTTTTGGAATAGCGGGCGTCACAAATTTTGTCCCCGTACAACAAGACCAAACCATAGGTGTTTTCCGCTCCTTTGACGGATTGCTCGGTTAAGAAGGTGGTTCCCTGATAGCGTTGGCAGCAATCGTCGTTACACACATCCATGCCCAAATGGCGATGCTTTTGCTCCACATTGGCTAAAAGCCAACTACGAGCGGCAACGGTTTGAGCTTCCAATAAGGCAGCCGGACAGGCAGCTCCCATTTCGGAGGTCGCCACACACATCAAGTATTTTTCCAGGGGCAAGGCGTTGATTAAAATCAGCCGATTTTCGTATTGCCGAATGATCAATGTCTCGGGCAGGGTCACATTGATGTATTTGCGCCAGTGGAATTGACGGCCGGCCAACACATTTTTAACCAGAGCCCCTTGTTTGGGCTTTAGAGACGGACTTTTGAAAACCGGGAACAAGGAAATTTCATTAGGAGCAGAATAGTTTTTGCTACCGATCGTGAACGAAACGGAATCGCCGCTCAATTTGAAAAACAACTCCGTTTCCGGTTCCAGTAAGAAGGATTGTCCGGAAAATTCGATTTGATAATCTTCACCGGCCGGAACTTGAATGCTGAGCGATGTAAAATCGTCTTCGGGCAGAACAATGCCCACATGAATAATCGGTTCTTTTTTAGGAATTACATTGGGTTCAAGCATGATGATCTTTTCCCTGATATTGCAATAGCCAAGACTCTCTCCGAAACGGAAAAAGGACCATTTCAAAGAGAGCCTTGCACTTTATGATTTTTGATAATTTAAATAGGCGTCGATACCGGCACCGAGAGCCGGAGCCTCACGCAATTTGGAAGTAACGATAATGTTTTCCGGATGGGCGTAATGTTCTTTGGCCTTTTCGTCCAGAGCCTTGGAAGCAGCGACTAATTCTGCAAAGCGTTCAAATAAAGGCTTGCGCAAAACAAGGTTACCGGCCTGCGAATCCATGAGTTCGCCCAGACGCTGACCGATGATAATACGTTGCAACAAGGTGCCTAAATAGGCATGTTGTTTGCTCAGGGCAGGACGATTGGGATTTACGAATGAAAATAAACCTTGCCATCCGGCGTAAATGGTACTGATCCGTTCGAAAAGCAGCAAACCCAAATTATTGACGACCAATGCAAAGGTTTTCTGAGCGGCCGCCTCTCCCTCTGCGGCTAAAGAAGCAATCTGCAGCGGGTAAATTTTTTGCCGATTCAGTTCGGCTACATCTTTCCCAGCCATTTCCGCATATAAATTTTGAATGCCGCCGGCAGAAGCAAAACGCTCCAAAGAACGCCCGTCTGCGGTTTTCATCTCCCAGCTTTTAGCCATCCATGGTTTTATTTGATCGAAAAAGACCAGTTGTCCCTTCAATTTCAGCGCATCGGCCACACCGGTTCCTCCGCCCAGATAATAGGCGCTGGCGACATCACGGAACAAACCTTCTTTGGCGTAATTTTCTCCGATACCGCAATAATCGGCATCGCTACCGATGCGGTGAATAGGGGAGACCAAACGTATTTTAGCTAACTTTAAACGATCTTCAAATAAAGAGGCATAATTTAAAATGCGCGGGCCGTTGGCTACCACTTCGATTCCGCGCTGGTCGGCGGTTTTTAAGCCGGGCATTCCCAGCCCAATCAGAACATTGTTTTGTCCGGACTGCTTAACCAGTTGCTCCACAACAATCGCGGCCGCTTCCACATAAACAGCCCCTTGTTGCTTTTCGCCTTCGGTTAAACGAATGGCCCCTTTTTCCTTTTCCCGTAGCTGGGTACCGATGTCAACCGCCTGAAAATTTTCCTGGTAACCGGGAATTTCCCGATAGGATTTTTCAGCATGATTAGCGGTTAAATCGAAGACCGAAGTGTCTGGATCAATTTGAATCTGGTAACCGCTGATTTTGGTGGCACCGCCATCCAATCCTAAAACGATGAAATCTTTCGCATTGTCCAAAATCTTGTTCCTTTATTCCTAAAACTTATTTGTTTTTTAAAGTAGCTATTTATTCGGACGCTGTGTTCATGCCAATGCGCCGTTTAATGGCTTCGGCCCGCATGTAATCTTTAGCTTCGTCATTGCGATCGATGGTTGCCTGATCAATGTTGTGATCCGTGCCGCCGGCATGACGCACCACTTCGTAAATGGCTTCCCAAACACGTCCGATACGATGATGCTCGCTCACCTGCAAAACCATGTTGTAATCTTCGCCGTAATTGCGGGCAAAAGGTTCTTCATTCATGCTGAAACCGATTTGGCGAATCAATTGAATCGGCAGGGAGCGGGGAGCACCGGCTCCATTCACACGCAGCAAATTATTACGCCCGTTTTCTTCGGTCCATTCGTCGTGCGTAACCACAGGCAGGTCTTTCATGCGATAATAACTGCCATCTTCGTCCAATTGCCACACTTCGTAAGAGCCGATGACCATACCGATATTTTCATCGCTATCGTAAACTTGCAGAATTTTTTCCACGGCTTCCGGTTTCAGGCGATCGTCCGAATCCAATTGTACGTAATATGCACCGCGGGCATATTTGGCGCCCATGTTCAGACAAAAACCGATGTTATTAATATCGTAAACCAGCATGCGTACTTCGGGTTTGGAAGAATCGTATTTGTCACCGCCGGGCATGTAGCGTTTTACTTCTTCTATTGTGGGATCGTCCGGTCCGCCGTTAATCACAATCAGTGCTTCCACTTCTTTTACGGTTTGCGCCTGTACGCTTTCGATGGCTTTCCCGATGAATTCGGGACGGTTATTGACCGGAATGATTACCGTGGCTTTTAACGTGGCTTCCGCCGGAGCCGCCGGTCGCGGCGTGTAGAATTTCCCGGGAGCCAAATAGGCCTTAATGCGTTTCAGGTGTTCGGTGAGCACGCGTTCGGCTTCCAATTGACTTTCTTTACTGGCCAAAAGGTAATCGAAAACGTTGTGTGTCTTGCCCTGAGCCACCACGCGGTACAACGATCCCGCGTATCGATTGGCAATATGAATCAGTTCGGATGTTTCCGCAATCTTTAGACGCAAATCGTACAGGGTATTGAACTGTAATGATTCATCGGCCAAACCGATATTTTGCAGAACCGATTTGTTAAATAGAAACACGCGGCCATAATCCTGATTATCGCGCACGCGACCGATGTGGTGTTTTAATAAATGAATTTCTTTGATTTTTCCTTCAGATTCCAATTCGTAATCCGCGTAAACCATACCGGCCCGGGGATGATAAACCGTTG
>CAZHIZ010000116.1:0-10575 GCA_964532875.1 uncultured Caldithrix sp.
CTTTTGCAAATCAAGCCCAATCTCTTAATAATTATGAAATTAAACTTATCCCGCCCTCGCCGGAAGGGGGTCAAGGGAATAAAAAGCCGTTTTAAGTTCCCCTTTGCTCCGTCAAGGCGCGGTTTTTTTTACCCCGGAACTCTATTTTTATCGGTTAAATATATCCGAAAAAATGAAATATTTTCCGCTTGAATCTACGCTGCCCGAATGATGCCCGTGCTTCAGCTTGATCTAAGACGACTTTATGATTTTATTTATGTTCGTCGATCAATTTCTTCAAGGCGTCCAATTTTTGCAAAGCCTGAATGGGGGTCATATTATTTACGTCAACGTTTTCCAACTCTTTTTTAACCTTCTTGCCCACTTCCTTTACTTTACGATCTTCGAGATCGAAAAGGCTTAATTGATTGGCGTCCACCGTGCGCCCGGGCCGGCGCATGGCCAGTTTGGGTTTACGGGTGGTCGGAGAAAGTTCATTAGCCTCCAGATTCGTCAAAATTTCTTTGGCTCTGGAAATTAAGGGCGCAGGTAAACCGGCCATTTGGGCCACATAAATACCGTAGGAATTGTCGGAACCGCCCGCTACGATTTTGCGCAAGAAGACCACCTGATCGTTCCATTCCTGAACGGCGACATTGTAATTTTTAATGCGCGGGTACATTAAGGCCAATTCGGTCAGTTCGTGATAATGAGTAGCAAACAACGTTTTACAGCGCAGCCTGGGTTCGCGATAAATGTATTCGGCCACGGCCCAGGCAATGGACAGGCCGTCAAAGGTGCTGGTGCCGCGTCCGATTTCGTCTAACAAAATTAAACTGCGCGGCGTGGCATTGTGTAAAATATTGGCGGTTTCGTTCATTTCCACCAGAAAAGTACTTTCCCCCAAGGCCAAATTGTCCGAAGCCCCGACCCGCGTAAAAATGCGATCCACAATACCGATCACCGCTTTTTGGGCCGGTACGAACGAACCGATTTGAGCCATCAACACAATCAAACCAACCTGGCGCAAAAAGGTAGATTTCCCGGCCATGTTGGGACCCGTAATAATCCAGATTTGCTCCGATTCGGGATCGAGATAGGTATCGTTGGCAATAAAGTCTTCGCCGGGCGGAAGATTCTTTTCCACCACCGGATGGCGTCCCTGACGGATCTCCAGCGTTAAACCTTCGTTTACTTCGGGCCGGACGTAATCATTCTCCCGCGCGGCTTCGGCTAAACTTAAAAAGCAATCCAGCTCGGCTAATAAACGGCTGTTAAGCTGAATCGGTTGCACGTAGCGCCCGATCTCTTGCCGAATTTCCTGAAATAATTGATATTCCAATTGATTTATTTTCTCTTCGGCACCGAGAATTTTATCTTCCCACTCCTTTAAATCCTGCGTAATAAAACGTTCGGCATTTACCAGGGTTTGTTTGCGCACATATTCCGCTGGGATTTTCTCTTTGTGCGCATTGGTTACTTCGATGTAATAGCCGAATACTTTGTTGTAATTCACTTTTAAATTGGGGATGCCCGTGCGTTGCCGTTCGGCTTCCTGATAGGACAAAAGCCAATCTTTGCCGTGTTCGGAAATTTGACGCAATTCGTCCAATTCTTGATTGTAACCCGCGCGGATGATGCCCCCTTCCTGAATGGTTAAGGGAGGATTGTCCGCAATGGCCCGATCGATCAGATCGGTTAAATCATTCAGGGGTGCAAAATCGCTAAAATAGCTTTGCAATTGCTGCAAACCGGAGGCCCCTAAAATTTCCATGATGGGCACGATTTGTTTCAGCGACTGGCCCAAATTCAGCACATCGCGTGCATTGGCCCGTCCGGTCACTATTTTCCCCAGTAGCCGTTCGGTGTCAAAAACACTTTTCAGAGTTTCTTTCAATTGTTGATGAACCTCTGCGGACTCGAACAATTCACTCACAATATCCAGCCGGCGATTGATGGCTTCTTTATCCAAAAGCGGTTGTTGCAGCCATTGTTTAAACAGGCGGGCTCCCATGGCCGTCACCGTAAAATCCAGATAATGCAACAAGGTGGCTCGAGTTCCGCTGCCGGAAATGGATTCGGCTATTTCCAGATTGCGCCGCGTACTTTCGTCCAGAATCATGTAATTGGAAAGATTAATGCGCTGCAAGGCAATGAAATGTTCCAGACGTGTTTTGTAGTTTTCCTGCAGATAATGAATGATAACCCCGGCCGCCACAATTCCCGCATCCAAATCGTCCACGCCAAAGCCTTTTAAAGAATGCGTTTTGAAATGCTCGGTTAACAGTTGATAGGCATAATCGCGATCGAACAGCCAATTATCGCGCTTGGTAAGCACGGCATCCAAGCGATTGGTGATTAAGCTGCGTAGATTTTCCAGAGCATCGGCCGAAACCAAAATTTCACGCGGGCGATAGCGAATCAATTCATCCAACAAGTGTTCTTCGGCAAATTCGGCAACTTGAAAGCTACCGGTGGACACATCGGCAATGGCCAACCCGCAGGTTTTGTTCCGGCAGTGTACGGCAACCAAAAAATTATTGGAACGACTGTCCAGCAATTTATCGGACAGCGTTACGCCGGGTGAAGCGATTTCCACCACTTCCCGCTTCACTACCCCTTTGGCCAATTTGGGGTCTTCCACCTGTTCGCAAATGGCCACGCGCATACCGGCGCCCAATAGTTTGGGCAAATAATTATCGAGAGCGTGGTACGGAAATCCGGCCAGAGGCACATCACCGGTTTTTCCATGGGAACGTTTGGTTAAAGCAATGCCCAAAGTACGGGCCAACGTGTGGGCATCTTCGTAAAAAGTTTCGTAAAAATCGCCCATGCGGTAGAGTAATAGAACGTCCTTGTACTCTGCCTTTATTTTTAAATATTGCTCCATTAAAGGAGTGGTATTACTGCTTTTTTTCTTCTTTGCCATAGTGTATCGATTAAATTTTAAAAGGGATGATCGGTAAGCTAAAATAGAACGTGCTGCCTTTGCCCGGTTCGCTTTCCAGCCAAACACGTCCCTTGTGCAAGGTAATAATTTCTTTACTGATGGCCAGGCCCAGACCGGTGCCTTTTAAGGAAGCATCTTTTCCGGCTTCGGTTTGCTCGTATTTACTAAACACCTTGTCCTGCTCTTCTTTGGGAATTCCCACACCCGTATCCCGAACGGCCACATGCACGGCCATCAATTCTTCCCCCGTCAATTCGTTTTTTTCTTTGACCAGGCGGCTGCTAACCGTAATCGATCCGCCCGGTTCGGTAAATTTCAAGGCATTACTCAGATAATTGTTCAACACTTGTTCAATACGCATGCGATCGAACTGCATGAAAGAAATCTTATCGTCCAAATTCAAGGACATGTTAATATTTTTCTTTTTGGCCAGCACCTGATAATGCTTAAAAACCGTTTCGATGAGGGCATTGATCGAATGGATTTCGATATTCAATTCAAACCGTCCGGCTTCCAATTTGGAGGCGATCATGAAATTATCGATCAATTTCAGCACCTTGTCCACATTTTCTTTGGCAATGGTCAACAGTTCGGCCTGCTCTTCCGAAACATTACCCACCACTTGATTGCGCACAATATCGATGTAACCCTGAATGATATTCAAGGGAGAACGCAAATCGTGAACGATCATGGAATTGAAATCGGCTTTTAATTGCTCCAAACGCCGTTGAGGGCGCAAATCGGAAAGCACACCGATGAAGCCGGCCTTTTTGACATTTTCGTAATAGGGCGTCAAATAAATTTTAAACGGAATGTATTCGTTGGTGTTACTCATCAACTCGATTTCCAGGCCTTCTCTGGACAACTTCTCCAGCTCCTGATGCGAAATTTCTCTTTGAGATAATTTCAAAATGTGGTTTTCCAGGTCACCGCGCGTCTTCAAAGAACACAGTTCGTAAAAACTATGGTTGAGCAAAGCGTCGCGGTTTTTGTATTGCAATAAAGAAACCAAACTTTGATTGGCGTAAATAATCGTACCTTTAAAATCACAGGTTACCAGCCCCATGGTCATGGTTTCGGCCAATAGGCGATATTTTTCTTCGGAATTTTTTAAATCCTGGTACAGTTTGGCGTTTTCCAGAACCACGGCGGCCTGATTGGCAAAATATTCCAAACTGCGCACTTTTTCTTCGGAAGGACGAACGCGGTCCACCGGATCGTTGACGGCAATGTAGCCCAAATCCCGGCCGCGGCTGCGAATGGGAACCAACAGCCAATCATCATCATTCCATTCCCGCCCGAGAGAAAGCTGGAATTGTAACTGATCTTCCGGCGTAATGCGTTCCTTGCTCAGCACATTATCGTAAAAGTACGAATGGCTTAGTTTAAAGGAATAATCCACCAGGGAATGATACAACGATTTTTTGTATTTGGAACGCAGTTTTTTGTAAGTAGGAGAGGTCAGTCCGTAGTAACAAACATTTTTAATGGTGCCGGTGTAGGGATCGATGCGATCCAGAATAACGATATTCCAGCCCAGGGTGCGGCGAATGGCCGTGGCAATTTTGTCCAGCAATTCCGTAATATCGTTTTCTAAGGTTAGCTCCTTGCCCAATTCGAAAATACGATCCAACTGTTTTAAGGTTTTTTGGGCTTGCTTAACCACGCGGCTCTCTTCCAGAATGGCCGTTGCCTTGCCGATCAACTGTTCGGCTTCCGTGATGCGTTCGGGCGAAAATACGTGGCCTTTGTCTTTGGAAGCCACCACCATTAAACCTTTTTTCTCGGTCCCGATACGAATGTTGAAAATTACCCCTACTTTGAAATCCTGCTCGGTCATAGCCAGAATCTGTTGCACATCGGTTGCTTCATTTTGATCGAAATCCAGAATGATACTGGTAATATCCGACTCTAAAAATTTCTCCAACGTGGGATAATCCTTTAACAACAAAACGGGCGGCTTTTCTTTCTCAAACAGAGCCGTATTCCCGTTTGATTGAAAATAGTATTGCGGATACAAAAAACGGAAACCTTCATGGAAATTAAAATAGATGCTGACATCGCCTTTTAAATATTCCAGCAATTGCTGATTTAAATGTTTGGCGATTTTGTCTTCATTTAATCGTTTAAACAAATAACGAATTTCGGTTGTGTCGTCCGTTCGTTCCGTGGCCTGTTTAACAGCGGGTTCTTTAATCAGCTCGGCAATGCGATGTTCCCACGTATTAAACACAAAAAGCAACTCGTTAAAACGGTCGCGGGAAAATTGGTAATCACTTTGCCGGAAGCCCAATAAAATCAATCCGCGTATTTTGGAATTGACTTTCAGCGGGAACTGATAATAGGTTTTGGCATCCAAACCGATGGCTTTTAAAAATTCCAACACATAGGTATCGCTCAGCAGATCGGGTTCCAGTTTGGGATGATTCAGAAAATATTGCTGCCAAAACGGTAAATCCAAAATTTCGTCTTTGATGCGGTTGCGGATGCGACTTTTGGACAGTACGCTGCTAAAAAGATATTCCCGTTTTTTCACATCATAAATGAAATGGATCAGATAATCCGGCTCTATTACCGAATGTACAAAATCATTGACGGTTTCACCCAGGTGCAACAAATCGTGTTGGCGCAGAACGTTGTGCTGTAACTCGACGATCTTTTGCAAATCCCACATTTTGCGTTCGTAGGTCAAAATGCGCTCGCGCTGTTCCAACAAAATCATGATTTTGATTTTGAGCTCGCTGAAGTTGGGTGTCAGGTCGATCGTATCGTCAATGCCCAATTGTTTGATTTCCAGACGCTCGAACAATTCGATATCCGGAATCATGACAATAATGGGAATTAAGGCCCCCTGCTTGCTCGATTTGATTTTGCGAATCAATTCTTTGGAAGGAGCGGTTAAGGAAGTGCCCCACAAAATGAGATCCGGGGTCATGCTGCGCGTAAGGTTCAGTACTTCCTGAATATTGGGCGCAAGAATAACGGAGAAACCGATATCCCGTAAATAACGCGCCAGGCGTTCTTGAATAACGTTATTGCGATGGATGAGTAATATTTTTTTTCGTTCGTTCATTGCACATCGACCTTTTTAATAGAGCATACAGAAAATTTGGTTCTGCGGTGAACGCAACCGTACAGAAAGAATGCAGACAGACTTGCGACATCCGCTTTTTTTGAGCACATTTAGGAATCAGCTCCCGATTGTTTTTTCCGGTTTCTTTGGTAAATCATGGCTATGCCTTCCAGACTCAAATAGGGATCGACCGTTTCAATGGATGCCGTGTGTTCGATTATTTTGGAAGCCAAGCCACCGGTAGCCACAACTCTGCTATCGCTTCCCAACTCTTCTTTTATTTTGGCGATTAATCCTTCTATTAAAAATACGGTACCCCAAAAAATACCGCTTTGAATACTCTCTTCGGTGGTCTGCCCGATGAAATTTTTGGGAAAGGAGAAACCAACGCGCGGTAATTTGGCCGCTTTCAAATGGAGCGACTCGATGGATGTAATGATGCCCGGTGCAATCACTCCGCCAACATAATCTGCGTGAGCATCCACGCAATCGATGGTAGTTGCCGTACCGAAATCCACGATGAGTAACGGTGCACCGTATTTTTGAACGCCGGCTACGGCATTACAAAGGCGGTCGGCTCCTACCGAGGCCGGATTTTTGTATTTTACCGCCATGCCCAAATCTAATGTGGCATCCACAATCATCGGTTCTTTCTTAAAATAGCGGCGGCTCAAATATTGATAAATTTCGGTCAAATCCGGAACAACCGACGAAATACAAATGCCTTCGATCTCGTCAAAACTCAATTTTTCGATGGAAAAAAAATAGTGCAACAAAACGCCCAGTTCGTCTTCCGTGCGCACGCGCTCCGAGGTTATGCGCCAATGATTCACCAATCGGGTGCCGTCAAAATAGCCGACCACCGTGTGTGTATTGCCGATATCAAACGTCAGTAGCATGGTCTTCCTTTTTAATTTCTCCGGCTATTAATGCTTTTTGAGTTCCCTTGAGGTCTTCATAAATTAAGTAACCGGCTTCGTTGATGTCCTTCACCACTCCTTCTTCATCCCCAAAGGGCGTACTGATCAACACCTTCTGCCCGATCTGTTGACAGTGGGCCTTCCATTCGTTCACTACCTGACTGTAAAAGTTACGCTCGAATCGCTCATAGTCTTTTTCGAACTGGCGTAAAAAAATCGTCAAAAATTCTTCCCGATCGATCGGTTGCCCCGTGAGTTGGTACAGGGAAACGGCCGTGTCGCGAATCGAAGCATCCATTTCTTCGGCGCTTTCATTCAAATTGATGCCGATGCCCAGCACCATGGCCACGATTTTTTTATCACGTAAAATGGATTCGGCTAAAATACCGCTTAATTTACGTCCCTTCACCATCAAATCGTTGGGCCATTTAAAAGAGATATCGATGGGTTCTAAATGATGGTTTTCCACATACTGACGAATGGTTTCCGCCAAAATAATCGCTGCGGCCAAAACGATCTTTTTCGAATAATCGATTTCCAATTCCGGTTTTAACAGAATACTGAATAATAAATTTTTACCGGGAGCAGCCACCCATTTACGCTCCTTGCGCCCCCGCCCGGCCGTCTGGAAATCCGCCTGTACCACCGTGCCTTCCGGAGCTCCGTCTCGCGCCAGGCTCAATAAATAGGAATTGGTCGAATCGATAACCTGAAAGCAATACAGCGAACGACCGAAAATGGATGTCTGCAAATTTATTCGAACTTTATCACAATCCAACATACCTGCAATCCGATCTTTCTAACAAAAACGTAACCCTGATTTCTACGCTTGAAATTCATCCTTGAAGAATTGAAAAAAGTAACAAATTTAATTGCCAAAATCCAATTTTTAAAAGAAAGGCTTTTTGCCGATGCGGTGCTTCCTGCTATCCGATCATTTTTCATTCTCGAAGGTATCGCACAATTTCTTTAACGCTTATTATGGGTAAAATATTTTGGGAATCAAATAAAAAACGAGTGATAAGACATAAAATGGAATAAGACGATTGCAAGTGGAAGCACGTTCATAAAACAAGGCGGATGCGTCGAGTCGCACCCGCCTGCTGCAAAGGTTATGCTAAAATTTGTTTGGCAATGGTAGCCAATTGCATGTTGGAAGTGCCTTCGTAAATCGTTCCGATTTTGGCGTCCCGGAAATATTTTTCCACCGGATATTCTTTGGTGAAGCCGTAACCGCCAAATAAATCGATGGCCAGCGAGGTGACTTTTTGGGCTATCTGTGAAGAAAAATATTTGGCCATGGCCGCTTCTTTAATGAATTTTTGTCCGGCCATTTTCAAACGTGCGGCATTGTAAACCAATAACCGTGCCGCTTCCAATTCCGTAGCCGCTTCGGCCAGTTGGAATTGTACGCCCTGAAACTTGGCAATGGGTTTACCGAATTGTTCACGCTCATTCACGTATTTTAATGTGGCCTCCAGAGCTCCTTTAGCCAGGCCAACCATTTGCGCCCCGATGCCAATACGTCCTTCGTTAAGCGTTTCGATGGCTACTTTGTAACCTTTCCCGATTTCGCCCAGAACATTTTCTTTAGGTACTTTGCAGCCATCCAAAATCAATTCACAGGTGGAAGATGCCCGAATGCCTAGTTTGTCTTCTTTTTTGCCTACGCTGAAACCTTCAAAACCTTTTTCGACCATGAAAGCCGTAATTCCGTGGTAACCGGCTTCGGGATTGGCATTGGCAAAAATAATGAAAATTTCCGCTTCGCCGCCGTTGGTAATCCACAACTTTTGTCCCGTTAATTCCCAATGATCTCCCTTGTCCACGGCACGACAACGCAAAGCAAAGGCATCGCTACCGGAACCCGCTTCCGAAAGGGCGTAAGCGCCGACTTTTTCCGTGGTTAACTGGGGTAAATATTTTTTCTTGATGGCTTCATTACCCCAGCGCAATATGGCGTTGTTCACCAGTGTATTCTGTACATCGACTACAATAGCCGCAGCGGGATCCACGTAGCTCAAAGCTTCAATGGCTAAAATCGCCATGAAAAAATTGGTCTCGGAGCCACCGTAAGCTTCCGGGACTTCGATGCCCATCAATCCCATTTCAAACATATCTTTGATGATTTCGGGACGCATCTTTGCCGCTTCGTCCATTTCGCGGGAATACGGTTTCACCTGATCTTCGGCAAAAGATCGAACCGCATCGTAAAACATCTGTTCATCTTCCGATAACACGGTTAAGGCCTGTACTGCTTCTTGATCCATGACTCCCCCTTTTCAGTCGTTTGTTAATGCAGTGTTGGTTGTTTGAATGCAATCGTTGATGTAACCCTAAGCATTGTCGTCGATCGCATTGATTGCCCGTTTTTTTTCGTTTTCCATGCGTAAACGGACTATCAAGCACTAATATAATATTTTTCTTACAAATAATCACCTTAAAATGCACGATTTTCAGGCAAAAAACAGGGAAAGAAAGTAGGCATTTGGATCGCTTTGAAAGAATATGCGCTATTCTGTAATATCATTCGGGTTTTGGTTTTTGAGGATTTAAATTTTTCACGATTTTCCAATCGAATTTTCCTTCACCGATGTAGGTGTAGGTTACGTAATCCATGAGTTTGGTAATGATGGACAGTCCCAATCCGTGATCCTGTAAAACGCCGGGATCGATAATATCGTCTTTCTCCCGGAACGGCCCTTGCTCAAAGGAGAAAGAGACCGTAAACGGGTCTAAAATGGTGTAGTAAACCCAACCGTCCAATACTTTATTCAATAAAAATTTTCTGCCGAACAAATACTGCGGGTAAGGCGGGTAGTACGATTCCGCCTGAAATCCGGGCCCGTGATCAAAAATGGAAATAAGAATAAATTTCATGCCCATCTCAAATTGAAAGCGCACCATTTCGTCAATGGCAGCCGTATTGGAATGCTTGACAATATTAATAAACACTTCATTCATCACGGCGCGCAAATTTTGCGATAATTCCGTTTTGTGCACATCGGGGACCTGTAAATACGAAGCGATCAACTGGGCAAAGTCTTCCACCATGCGCGTGTATTCCAATTTGCAAGGAACATGAAAGCGAACGATATCACTCATAAAAAATGCCTTAATTTGTTGCCTGATAATAATTGGGTAAGGTGATGATAAATTTAATCCATTCGTCGTTTTTGGCTTCCACGCGGATGCCTCCCCCGTGCATTTCGACGATGCTTTTTACCGTGTACAGGCCCAGCCCCACATTGCTGTGGCCTTGCTTTTTATGAAAACGAGAGAACTTATTGAAAATTTTCGGCAATTGATCTTCGGGGATTTCATTGCCGTAATTCAAAAAATGAATTTCCATCTCTTTATCTTTGTTTAAAACGGTAATTTCAATATCCGAGTTTTCACGACCGTATTGAATGGCATTGAGAAACAAATTGCGGCAAACCACCTGCATCAAATGCAAATCACCGAAAAAGATATTTTTTTCGCTCGGCGCCTCAATTTTAACTCTTTGCTTACGATGTTCCAGTTGAATTTTAACTTCTTCCATGATGGGTTTAATCACATCTTGCACAAAATCGAAAAGCTGACGGTCAATATTTAACTTACCGTCTTCGATTAAAAACATATTAAGCAACGTATCGACCATGGCAAACAGA
>CAZHIZ010000117.1:0-10524 GCA_964532875.1 uncultured Caldithrix sp.
CTTCCCTGCTGCGGTAACTGTCCACCAAAATAAAAATGCCGAACAAAATTAAAACGACCGGCCAATAGGTATCCACGATCGATTGCAAACGCAGCACATCCAGCTTTCCGTAATAGGCAGCTACCATGGTAGCGCCAATGGCTTCGAACAAGACAAATGCAAACAAATACAGGCTTTTCGTCACGCCGGAAAAGAAAAAATAAATCAAATTGGCCAGACCCAAACTCAAAAAGAAATGACCGAAAAACAGCGTGCGCCCCATGGGGCTGGTATGATAATCAAAAACAAAAAACAAACCACCCCAAATTAAAAAGAAACTTCCGGCCAAAAGACCGCGCTTTTTAGGACGATTCTGTGATTTCTTAATCAAAAGCAAGCCCAAAATAACGGAGAGAAGTGCAATCAGGTTTTTGCCCGACAGATGAAAGAGCTGCAATTGATCCAAAAGGATCAAACCGCCTAACACGATCAAAATAATGCCGATTCGTTTTTGTGCGTTCATGATTGATCTCCGTTCGTAAAAACCGAGGGTTTCTCATCGGGCATTGCGAAAATCAAAATAATGTAAGCCAGAATGCCCAATCCTTTGGAAAAGAGCGTCAGCAATACGAAGATCAGACGCACCACCGTGGGGTCCATGTCAAAGTATTCGGCCAGCCCCCCGCAAACACCGGCAATCATGCGGTCTTTACGCGAACGGTACAATTGCTTACCCGATGCCCGCGGCTGTTCCTTAGAAGCGGAAGGCTCCTGCGAACTTTCCCCGGAAATAGGTTCGCTTTGTTCCTGCGGAGCTTCGTATTTTTCTTCCTTCGGTTCGGTTTTAAGCAGGAAGAACAGTCCCAATAAAATAAACAACACGGCCCAGATGGTTGCCCAAGGCAAACTCCACAAATCGATCGGCGGCATGAAGGTAAATTGCGGGATGAGAAGCAAAGCCCCTAAAATAATAAGCACCCAGCCCCAAAAAGCGGAATGGCTGCTACGGTTTTGGCCCTTTTCCCCTTTCGAAACGACCTGTTCGGGATTTTCGGGAATGACAAAGATGCCGATCAAATACAAAAGTAACCCGCCGCCGCCAAAAAGGGTAAGTAAAATAAAAATAATACGGATGACCACGGGATCTACATTCAAATATTCTCCCAGGCCACCGCAAATTCCTGAAATCATGCGATTGACTTTGGAACGATACAAACGTCTCGGCGGGCTTCCGTTCGATGTTTGTGAATCTTGCATAAAAACCTCCGTCAGTGTTTTCTTTATTTTAATAAGACGTAAAAACCGAAAGCAAGTTTCACAAACAAAGAACGATTAAATTTCGATGGAAAGAATCTTGTAGCGTAACGTTCCGGCAGGAACCCGTACTTCCACTTCATCACCGACCTTTTTCCCCAAAAGTGCCTTGCCTACTGGTGAAGCAATGGAAATCTTATTTTGTTTAAAATCCGCTTCTTCCGCGGACACCAGTGTGTAGGTCAACTTTCGTCCTTTGTTCAAATCTTCGATGGTCACCTTGTTCAAGATGGAAACGGAATCCACGTTAATTTCATCCTCGCTAATCACCCGGGCGCGGGCAATTTTATCTTCCAATTCCTGAACCCGCGTTTCCACCATGGAAAGCTCCTCGCGCGCGGCATGATATTCGGCATTCTCCTTTAAATCGCCATGCTCGCGGGCAGTGGCTACTTTCTGCGAAATTTTCGGACGAATTTTGTATTTCAATTCATGCAATTCGTTTTTTAATTTTTCAAGACCTTCCTTCGTTAAATAAACGTAATCCACGGCATCTCCTTTCCGATTTTAAAGTCCCGGTGAATTTTCTTTACAAGATCAGAAAAATAAAGGGAAACGTGTCGTTTCCCTGTAGAAAGTCTCTTATGTGCAATGACTTAAACCTAATAATTCATCGGCCTAAATTCAAATAATTTTAGCTTTGGGCCATCTGGGCCGAGCCGATATCCTCCACGCGCTCTACGGATAGAACACCCTGCACATTACCAATACTGTGAATGATTTTAGTTAGTTGGTGTAAATTCTGAACTTCAATATCGATCAGTCCCTTGGCGTACATATCGTCCACATGAAAATTGACATTAATAATATTAATATCCTTTTTGGCGATGCACAAAGTAATGTCCTTGAGAAGGTTTTTACGGTCTTCTCCCAAAATACTAAGCTGCACTTGAAAACGTTGTTCTTTTTGCGTATCCCATTCCACCTCGATAATGCGTTCCTTTTCTTTGTACAGCTCAATCATATTTTTACAATCGGAACGATGGATGGTAATACCCCGACCGCGCGTCAAGTACCCGATAATGCGATCGCCGGGCACCGGCTGACAACAGCGCGCGAATGTAATCAGCATATTATCCATGCCGTGTACTTTAATGCCCGATGTACTCCTTGCCCGTTTTAAAAATTTGACAAAGAAACTCTCTTTTTCTTTGGCCGTAACTTGTTTGTCGGGGAAAAGTTTCCGTTGCAAATTTTCAATAACAAATTCCCCGCGCCCCAGGGCAATTTTTAAACTTTCGATGTTTTGAAAGCCCACTTTGGGCAGCACTTCTTTTATTTCCGGAGAATCTTCTTTTAATTTGTACTTCTTTAAGAAGCGGCTCAAAATTTCCTGCCCCATCTCTAAAGTCTGGGCCTGTTGTTCCTCGCGTAAAACCCGACGAATGCAATGTTTCGCTTTGCTCGTTTTGACAAAAGAAAGCCAATCCTGATTGGGCTTTTGGTTTTGCGAGGTGATAATTTCCACCTGCTGGCCGCTTTTTAAGGGCGTTTTTAACGGAACGATTTTCCCGTTTATTTTGGCTGCAATGCAATGATTACCCACATTGGTGTGCACGGCATAGGCGAAGTCAACCGCCGTGGAACCGCGCGGCAACTTAAACAAATCGCCCCGCGGCGAAAAGACAAACACCTCATCCTGAAAAAGATCAATCTTGAGATCTTCCAAAAAATCACCCGGATCGTTATTGGAAATTTGGCGTTCCAGCAAATCCTTAATCCAGTTCAAATGTTCATCAAACTTAGTGCGTTCTTCGATGCCGTGTTTGTAGCGCCAGTGGGCCGCAATTCCGTCTTCCGCCAGATGATGCATTTCATAGGTGCGAATCTGTATTTCCACCATCTTACCGTCCGGGCCGATTACCGTGGTGTGCAGGGACTGGTAACCGTTGATTTTGGGCATGGCAATGTAATCTTTAAAACGATCATAAACGGGCATGTAAAGGCTGTGCACAATGCCCAGCGCGTAATAACATTCTTCCACCTTGTCAACGATAATGCGGATGGCCAAAAGATCGTAGATTTCTTCAAACGGCTTATTGCGCTTTTGCATTTTATGATAAATGCTGAAAAAAGACTTGGGCCGGCCGGCAATGGAGGCTTTAATACCGTGTTTAATTAATTCGCGCTCAATCGGTTGGCTCACCCGCTCGATATACGCTTCACGCTCTTTTTTGGTGGATTTGATTTTTTTAGCCAAATCGCGATATGCTTTGGGTTCGAGATATTTCAGCGAAAGGTCTTCCAGTTCGGTCTTGATGCGGGCAATGCCCAAACGATGGGCCAAAGGTGCGTAAACGTCGCGTGTTTCCATGGCGATGTGGCGCCGTTTCTTTTCCGGTACGTGTTCCAGAGTACGCATATTGTGCAGGCGATCGGCAAATTTGATGATAATGACGCGAATGTCTTTAACCATGGAAAGTAACATCTTGCGGAATGTTTCGGCCTGACGTGCTTCCCTGCTCTTAAATTTCAATCCGCCGATTTTAGTCACCCCGTCCACCAACTTGGCCACGGTTTCACCGAATTTTTCGCGCAAATCGTCCAGAGTCACTTCGGTATCTTCAACGGTATCGTGTAAGAGACCGGCCATGATGGAAATATCATCCATGTGTAATTCGGCTAAAATGCGGGCAACCTGCAAACAATGTTCAAAATACGGTTCACCGGAGTAACGCCGTTGACGGGCGTGCACTTCCAGAGCGGTATCGAAAGCCAGGCGCAGTTTTTCCCGTTCGGGATTCGGGTCGTAGGCCTCGATCGCCTTCAGTAATTCATCAAATTGATGATCGTACATTTTATGTAATTTGGCAATAAGTGCAGCGTCATCCATAAATTGTTCATCCTGCGCCGTTAAAATTCACTGACGGGCAAAGTGCCTCCGGCATGCATCAAATCGATATCCGCAAATTTTCCAAACTCCTTCAAAAAGGTCAAACGCACATTCCCCGTGGGGCCGTTACGTTGCTTACCGATGATGATCTCACACATGTTATGCGTGGAATCGCCCGTATCCGGAAATTCCATAATGCCGTAATATTCCGGCCGATACACAAAAAAGACCACATCGGCGTCTTGTTCGATGGCCCCCGATTCGCGCAAATCGGACAATTGTGGCCGTTTGCTTTTATCGCGACTTTCCACGGCCCGCGAAAGCTGAGAAAGCGCCAGAACGGGTACGTCCAATTCTTTGGCAATAGCCTTAAGCGAGCGGGAAATATGCGTTATTTCCTGTTGCCGGTTCTCGCCCTTGTGTCCTTCCATTAATTGTAAATAATCAATAATAATAAATTGAATATTATGTTCTGCTTTTAAACGCCGTGCCTTTGCTCTAAGTTCAAGAACGTTCATGGCCGGAGTATCGTCGATGTAAATGGGTGCCTCCATCAATCGGGGGGCATGTTCGGTTAAACGATCAAACTCATCCCCGCTCAGGCGACCCGTTCGCACTTTCATCATATTCACTTTGGCCTCGGTACACAAAAGGCGCATGGCCAGAGCATCTGCCGACATTTCCAGGCTGAAAAATCCTACGGGAATCCCGTGATCTACGGCCGCATTGCGTGCCAGATTAAGGGCGAAGGCCGTTTTACCCATACTGGGGCGTCCGGCCAGAATAATCAAATCCGCCTGCTGTAAACCTGCGGTGTACTCGTCCAGTTTTTTGTAACCCGTGGGAACGCCCGTAATACCCGAGACGTTCATTTTGTGCAAATTATCGATGCGGTCAAACGTACGTTGCACAATTTTCCTGATGGGGTCAAACCCCTTCTTCAGGCGTTTCTCCGAAATATCGAAAATCTTACTTTCGGCCTCATCCAAAAGCTCATCGATTTCCTTATCTTGATCGTAGGTCTTGGTAATGATATTTTCGCACGTGCGAATGAGCATTCGACTCAGCGCTTTTTGCTTGATGATTTCCAGATGATATTGAATATTGGCGGAGGTCGGTGTGCTGTTCACGATTTCGGTTAAATAGACATGCCCGCCGATTTCTTCGAATTGATTGCGCTTTTTAAGCACGTCAGCCACGCTAATGGGATCGATCTCGGCATCTTTTTCGAATAATTCCATCATGGCGGAAAAAATTTTGCGATGGCTGGGTTTGTAAAAATAGCTCTCCTGCAAACTCTCCGCCGCCAGATGAACGGCATCGCGATCTAAAAACATGGCGCCCAAAACGGCCTGCTCCACATCAACGGCCTGAGGCATGGAACGGACAGCCTCGGACTTTTGTAATTCGGTCTCCGACATGATTCTCCTTGTAAAGATTCACTTATTTCACGACACGCTTATCTTGCGTTATTTAACGCTTTATGTAGGGATAAGAATAAGCAAAAAACGGCATACGGTCAAGCTTTTTTACGGGCAATCCAACAACTTCTTGACGTGCGATCTCCCAAACAAGAAAATGAAAACGGCTTCAAAATCGACTAAACGGAATCGATTTTATTTTGATCGATTAAACGACGGACGGTTTTCAAATCTTCCCAAGCCATGGCTTTCCAAACGGGATTCCGCAAAAGAGCGGCCGGGTGGTAGGTTACTATCACGTCAATATCTTCGTAGCGATGCACGCTCCCGCGCATGCGGCTTAGTGTTTCCTGCCTTTTTAAAAGAGACTGCCCGGCGTACAGGCCCAAGGCCACAATGAGCCGCGGCTTAATAAGCTTTAGTTGCTCCTTTAAATACGGCTCGCATTTTTGCACTTCGTCCGGCAAAGGATTGCGATTGCCCGGCGGACGGCACTTAAGCACATTGGCGATGTAAATTTCGTCCCGTGTAAGGCCGATGGCGCTTAGCATCTTGTCCAGTAGCTTTCCGGCCGCACCGACAAACGGTATTCCCTGCTCGTCTTCTTCACGACCAGGCGCTTCGCCCACGAACATCACTTTAGCCTGTGCATTGCCGTAACCGAAAACCAAATGTTTACGCGTTTTGTGCAAATCGCAAGCCTGGCAATCCTTAATTTTAAGGTACAGTTCCTGCAATTCGGGACTTGTCTGCCGATTCGAGGGCAAAATTGGGCTTTGGCTGGCGGTTTTTGCAAAGGTTGATGTCGGTGCCTCGGCTTGCGCGGCCTGACGAAACATTTCCCTTAATTCCGAAACGGAACGCGGCAGCAAAAGGTTTGTGCCGTACGTAAGACGATACCATTGTAAAAAAGATTCGATTTCCTCTAACATTCCCTTAGCGCTCATTTTAAAAAGTCCTCAGCCAACAAGTGCATTATTTTTAAACTTAATTCGAATTTGGACATTAAAGGCCACTCATGCCGGCGTCCGTTTTTTTCGACAACCGTTACTTTATTGGTTTCCGTTTCGAAAGCCGCTCCTTTTTCTTTAGGATTATTAACGATGATCAGATCCAAATTTTTGCGCCTTAATTTTTGCAGCGAATTTTCAAGAACGTTTTCCGTTTCCACCGAAAATCCCACTAAAATTTGTTGTTGACGTTTGCGCCCCAGCATTTCCAAAATATCAACCGTGCGTTTTAAAGGCAAATACATTTGCCCTTCTTTTTTCTTTATTTTTTCAGTGGATGTTTCGGCCGGGGTAAAATCGGCCACGGCCGCCGCCCCGATGTAAACATGACAATCATCGAAATTTTCCAATACGGCGTGTGCCATTTCGCTTGCGGAACGCACACGCACCGGGGACAAATAAGCCGGGAACGAAGCACTACCCGGCCCCATCACAAGCAAAACATCCGCACCCAGTACAAAAGCCGCACGGGCCAAAGCCACACCCATTTTCCCGCTGGAGCGGTTCGTTAAATAGCGCACCGGGTCCAAATCCTCAGCCGTCGGGCCGGCTGTAATCAAAAAGCGCCTGCCTTGCAAAGGATGTTCGGACTGAAAAAAGAACAGCGCATCCAGTAGCGAGGGCACATCTCCCAGGCGGTGTCCCATCAATTTTAGAGAGCCCAAGGGAACGCGAAACGGATTTCGCTCCTTTGTCGTTGACCATGAAGCGCTTTCGGTTTGCGGCCAAAGCGGATAAATTATCGTGGGAATTTCCGGGACTTTCACACCCACCGCTGATGTGTCGGTCAACAAAATACGCACGTCTTCCCGTTGCCCCTTTTCGGCCAGCACAATTTTATCGCTAAATCGCTTCCATTCGCCAAGCAGGATTTGCTGCTTGCTCTCGAACGAAATGGTAACATCTGTTGCCTGCAGAGCGCTGAGAGCCGGTAAAAAAAGTAATAATTTGCCGTTTGTTTGATCAATAATTTTAACGTGCACCGTTTGGAGCCTCATCTAAAATACATTCTTCCACTTTGCGAATCGTATCCTGCAAATCGTCATTAATAATAATGTGGTCGAATTTCTGCGCCTGGGCATATTCATACGGCAAGCGCTGCAAGCGTTTGCGGATGGCATCTTCGCTTTCGGTATGCCTGTTTTTTAAACGTTGAATGAGCACCTGCTCATCGGGCGGTTTAAGAAAAATCAAAATCGCCTGCGGGTAGTGGCGTTTGATGGAAAGCGCCCCGTTGACATCGATATCGAATAATACGATTTTATGGTTGCGCACATGCCGATCGACCACATCTTTTAAAGTGCCGTAATAATGGCCGTGCACCTGTTCATATTCCAAAAACTTTCCCTGTTTTATTTTCTCTTCAAATTCTTGCTGACTGATAAAATAATAGTCAATCCCGTCTTTTTCATTGGGCCGTTTAGGACGTGTGGTCGCCGAAACGGAAATTACGGTTTCGGGATATTTTTCGTGCAGCATTTTTACAATAGTGGTTTTGCCGCCGCCGGAAGGTGCCGAAAAAACAATGTACGGTGACTTAAAACGCATAAATTCCTTTTCCTTTATTTTAACTCTTTAAATGAATTTCCGTTGTCGTTACACAATTCCTTAGGCATATTTTGAGAATTCAATACTGCCCGTTCAAAACAGAGCCTTTATTTTAGGCAAAAGATTGCTATTCGGAGCAACCGTTTTTAATTTGCCATACAAAGCCCGAAGTTTAGCGACTTGCTTCTTTTGATGATAGATTTGAGCTAATTCCCAGAACAGTCCCGGTTGCGTGCTCCCCTGTTGAAGTCCCAACTCGAACTGATGTTCTGCCTCGTTTACATTACCGATCGCCTTGTAGTACAAGCCGCGATAATAAAACAACTCTCCTTTTTGGAATTTATGTTCGTCCACGCCGGTTAACAGGACAAAATAATCGCTAAATCTTTTAAAAAGAAACAACGTTTCAAAAGCCCTCAATGCCTGGTGACGCGTAAAGCATCGTTTGCAGGGACAGGCAGCGTAATAATTGGCTGCGGCGGCAAAATCTTTCCGCTTGTAGGCCATGTCCCCTTCCATTAAATAATAAGCCGCCGCAGGTGGTCGAGCACTCAGTTCCATGCGCACTTTGTAATCGCTTAAAACCTGCTGTGCTAAAGATAAACTGTCCAAAGTGATGTAAAGCCTGGCAATACGCAACAGAATATCCGTTTGCGTCTCATCGTAGGCAAAGGCCTTTTTAAGGAAGACCACGCCTTTTAACGGTTGCCCCTTTTCAATGTACAAGGCACCGATTTTCTGCAAAACATCCGGTGCATGGGGCCGGATTCGTAAAGCCTGCCGATAGGCGTAAATGGCGGAATCGACCTGATGCAATGAATCAAAAATCTGCCCTTTTAAGACAAAGAACAAAGAGATTCGGTTATTGAGAGCAATAGCCCGATTGATTTGCTCCAGAGCTTGTGGCCAGCGGCCGTCGAATTTTTCGATTAAAGCATTTTCGTAAAAACGAAATGCCGATTTCTGCGCCACAGGTTGCGACCTGCTCGTTTGCGTTGGATAGCAATGCGTTAAAAACAGAAACGCCAAGCTCCAAATAACGGCAATTTTAAGCGAATGCTTCATCATGAGCTACGATCACTTTTTTGCCTTTCAAGACGGTTTGTCAGCCATTCCAATGCTTTGCGACTTTGTAATTTTTCATCCAGATTATTCAATGAATTGTGCGCTTGATGATCCAGCAGGTCAAGAATCAATTGTACAAATTCCGGATCGTTTTTTTGCCACGAGCCGATGTGAAAATCGATAAATTCCCGTTGATCGGCACAAATCAATCGCGAGACCAGCAGGGCAGCCACCCGACGCATTATGGTACGTTTACCGTTTCTAAATTTTTCAATGTAGGGCATGGCCATTTGCGGATTTTTGCGCGCCGAAAATTCAATGGCCTGCAAGGCAAATTGGCTTAAATTTTCATCCCGATCCGTTAACAACAATTCGTACACTTTTTCCCAACCGTTTCTGGGGCCGTACCGGCCGATCATCTCGGCCAGCACCCCTTTGTCATGCACGGCTTTTTGCTGATTGTCGCCGAAATATTGGTCAATGGCCGATGGTAACTCTTCAATTAAATCGTCATCAATCTCTTCCGGCGATGATACTTCCATGGCCTGACAGGCATGGATTAAAAAATTAGTGGCATTCCGTATTTTCCCCGTGGAAGGATTGGTCTCCAGATAAAAATCGTACAATTCCTGTAAGTTGCTCATGAACTCTCCGTGTTGTGGTTACATTCGCCAATCAAGTTTTCCGGAGCTTTCTCCGTCCAAAAGGCACCTGGCCCAATATCGGTTTTGGCTGCAAGTTTATTTTTTAACCCAAACTCCGTTTTGATCCACACTAAAATTTGTAGCCTATTTGACGCAGAAAATTCTTTCGCACCTTAATATCTTCTTCCGTTTCGATGCCTTTGGTTTTTATACCGTCCACGACGCCCAAAATGGCACGCCCCATGTCCGTTTCGGCTATGATTACTTCGGTTGGATTGGCCGTTGCACAAAAAATACGGGTCACTTCCGGCACCATTTTTACGGTGTTCAAAACATTCAAAGGAAAAGCATTGCCCAGAAAGATGATAAAGCTATGCCCGGCAGAAAGATTAAAAGCATTCTTTTTAGCCAGTTCAATAAGCTCCTCATCGGTACCGGAATAGCGCACCAGAGCCTGCTGCGAAGCTTCACAAAAAGCCAGCCCGAATTTAATCCCCGGTACCGTATTGACCAGAGCTTCATGAATATCTTCCACGGTTTTGATAAAATGGGAATGGCCCAGAATAAAATTCATATCTTCCGGTTTTTCGATTTTAACAACTTTTAATTCCATCTTACCTCCTTTTAGCCAATTGAACTGCTCAAATTTAAAATATTTACGGTAATAAGCAATGATTAAATTGGCCGAGGACGGGTACAAAAAGGAATTG
>CAZHIZ010000118.1:0-10515 GCA_964532875.1 uncultured Caldithrix sp.
GAATAAATCATCGCCGGGAAAAACGGCTCGACACCAAACGGATATTGAACGCTGCCGTTTAGCGCATGGCCGTAGCCCCAAATTAAGAAGAACAAACCGATGGCAAAACTACCCGTCATTAAAATAAAAGCTACCCCCGCTCTCATTTTAAACGGGCGTAGATAGGCCCCCAAAATCGGCAAAAGCAATGGAGGAATAAAGAGCGAACCTAAATTGTACCACAATTCCACGATGGAAGGCATGGTGTAGGCCATAATAACGGCAATAATCCCCGTAATAATCAAGCCGATCTTTACATACCCCGTGCTTTCTTTTTCCCTTCCCCGGCCCAAAAATTCATAAATAATATCCCGTCCGATACCCATTGCCGAAAGGAAGGTGTAGCTGTCTATGGTGGACATAATAGTGGCAAAAAGGCCGACAAAAAACAGACCGCGGGCTATGGGCGGTAAAAATCGATCGGCTATTGCCGGATAGGCCATTAACGGTTCGATGTGCGGCAATAGCACGTAGGCATACAGTCCGCTTAAGAGGGTTAACATGTCGAAGGCAAACCAGAATAAAACGGAAATGACTATGCCTTTCCGCGCAATTTGGGCCGTTCGTGCCGCCGCACAGCGTTGATTAAATCCCGGGTCAATAAAAGTCCAACTGGCAATAAAAAACCAAACCGTAATATTTTGCCAACTTAAATTCCCCTTTAAAGATCGATGGGTGCTGTCTAATTTCTGGAATAAAGCAACCGGCGATAAAATGTGGACGAGAAAAATGAGTAAAAGTAAAAACCCGGCAAACATGAAAATAAATTGTAATTTATCCGTTTGCACAACGGAACGGAAACCACCCCAATACACGTAAATCATGGAAAAAAACGCACTGCTTACAATGGCCGTTAATAAACTCGTGTGAAAAAAATAGCGCAATAATACGGCTAACATTAAAATGTACGGAGCCGGTGAGGTCATCAAGACGATAAAAACACCGCTCAACAAACCCACTTTTCGGCTGTAACGCCGGTACATTATGTCGGGAATGGAAACCGTGTCGGCCTGACGTATTTTGCCCGCCAAAAATAAGGCAAACAACAGGGCGAACAAATAATAAGGCAGGCCCATCACCACCCAGGCCACAAGACCCGAGGTGTAAACGAATTCACCGATACCCAAAATGCCGCCGTACCAGGTGGAAACCAAGGTAGCCACAAAGGCCGGTATGGTCAACGAACGTCCGCCCAACAAAAATTCATCTTCATCCGCCTGAGGGCGGGTGGCTTTAAATCCGATCCAAAATAATAGCAACACATAAACAATAACCGGAATACTATCCAACAAAAGAGCTTTAGACACCGCGCTCCACCTCGTACAAACTCAATAAGCCGGCATCAAACGAAATGGTGCAGACAGATGCTATGGCTACATTGCTAATCCCCACGAAAAACGGATCGAAATCGGCATGATCCAGCGGATATTGCGCTCCTTCGATGCTTAAATTTTTAACGGTTTGCCAGGCAATTAATGAGAAAATCGTTCCCCTGGGCCAACGGAAAGAATGCTTTCCGGGCGATAAAAAACGCATCCGTCCGTAGTTATCAATAACCTGTAAATCAATTTTTTGACTGATGCGAGACAAGAATAAAATATTGGCCAAAGCGTGGTCGCTGCGTTTTCCGGTGGCATTTAGCACAATCCAGCGTTCACCGTGCAGCGTTTCCGCCAATTTAAGGGCTTTTTCCAAATCCGTGGAATACTGATCGTCGATGCGAATAAGTTCGCTCTCGGGCAAAAGGCGTTCGTGCCCCACGCGGATCGAATCCAGATCGCCGATGATGTAATGCGGCCGAATTCCGAGCTCCAGACAATAGTTGGCACCGCCGTCAGCCGCAATGATAATATCTTCTTTTTGCAATAAGTTTGTTATTCGCTCGGCTTGAAGCCCTTCACCGTTTAAAATAATAATAATTCTGCGCATTCTTTCTTCCTTTGAACGCCGGATTGACCCCGTCGAATTTACCTTATTTAATAAACCACTTCCAGATTAACAAAATAGCTGCGCGGCGCACCAGGGAAAAATTCTTTTCCCTCACCGTGTGCCAAATAGGTTGTATTCAACAAATTCGATACGTGCAATTTAGCATTTATTTTAACATGGGCCAACCGCGCCAGTTGATAACGCAAGTCCAAATGAAACAACTGGAAGGCCTGCACTTTATGACGGGGGTTCTTAAAGTTGTCCGTGTAAAACGGGCCCTGATAATGCCAATTTAACGAAGCGTAAAGTTTGCGCCAGGAATAGGTTAAGCGGGCATTGGCCAGCACATCCGGGAAGCCGGCAATGGGATTACCGCTTAAATCGATGGCCTGACCGGACCAATCGTACACCGTGTACTTGATCAGACGATTTTTCCCGTAAGTCGCATTGGCCAGCAACTGCCAACGCGGCGCCATTTGCCACTGGCCGCTTATTTCAATACCCTGATGCAACGTACGCGGTGCATTTCCCGTTATGGGCTGACCGAAACGGTCCAGTTGCCCGCTTTTCACAATCTCATTGACGAAATCCATGTAATAATAATTGATATTCAAGCGCAAACGCGGAACGTGGTAGGCCCAACCGAGCTCGAAATCGGTCAGCGATTCGGGCTTGACCAGGGGCTTCTTAAAATTGTACGTGCCATCCGGATTTAACGCGAATTGCGGTTTAACATACCCCCAGCTTTCGGGCGAGCTGGCTTCGGCCGCATCGTAAAAATTTTTCAGCCGCGGTTCCCGTTGCGTGAACGAGAGATTTACGTACGTGTCCATTCTGGAATTGATCCGGTAGCTCAAGCCGGTTCTGGGATTCAAAAAATGATAGGGAACGCTGAAATCCGTGCCGATGTATTTTTCGTCGTACAAACGGTACTTCTTATAGGCATACTGTAAATCGGACATTAAACTTAATTTAGGCCAAATTTGCGATGTCTGATGAAAATAAACGGAAGCGATATCTTTAGCACCTCGATATTGATAATAGTGACGTCCGTGCTCACCCACAACCGCGGACGGCAGCCCGCTTCCTTTTTGTAATCTTCCCCAGTGCAACGAACGGTGCAGGCGTAATTCCGCTCCCAGAACAAGCTCGCCTATGCGCGATTTGTAAATAAATTGCGGTAACCATCCCACTTGATTATTGTCCACGTAAGCGCGTATTAAGGCATCCGAGGGAATGGAATCGACATTAAAGCCGTATTGCGGGGTTAAACGAAAATATTCCGGCGTGCCCCAGCTTCCGTCGTAATCGAAAAAGCCGTAGCCTTTGATGTAGAAAAAGGTATTGTTTAAGGTGACTTTTTTGTTCAAACGATATTCGTGCAACAGTTCCCAATGCGGCTGGTTAAAATTTTCGATTTCATCCTTGCGCCGTTCGGAAAAATAAACCGTTTTGCCGTCTTTGGCATAGTCCCACCAATTAAAATTCTTGCGTCTTAACGTAGGATTGTGGTTGTATTCTCTGGGAATGCCCGTGTAAGTCAGTGCGTCGGCAATCGGCCCGCCGTAAAATTGCAAACGCAAAGAACTGTGCGCCGTGTAATAGGCTAATCCCAAAAAATAACTTTTAAAATCGATCCAGGCATTTTCCCGATAGCCGTCCGTTTGAATACGTGAAAAACGAGTGTAGAAAACAAACTTATTGAAAAACAAACCCGAATTGTAGGCCAGCGAATATTTGCGTGTATTAAACGAACCGTAACCGGCCGAAGCCTTTATTTGACGCTGCGGCGAAAAATAATTACTGATAATATTGATGGACCCCCCGATGGCCGCGGGTCCGTAAAAAGCATTTCCTGCACCGCGTTGCACCTGAATGTCCTGAACATTGCTTAAAAAATCGGGGAAATCCACCCAATACACATTGTGATCTTCGGGGTCGTTTTGCGGAATGCCGTTAATCATCACGGAAATGCGTCGCTGTCCGAAGCCGCGGATGCTTAAATAGCTGTAACCCAGTCCCGTGCCGCTTTCGGAATAAAATGTCGTGGAGGGCAATTCGGAAAGCAATTCGGGGATGTCCTGGATGGTGTGCCGGGCGCTTATTTCCCTCCGGCTCAAATTACTGAATGTAATCGGTGTAACCCGCCGGGTGGCCCGCGTAGCAACAATGTTAATCCGCGGCCCGGAAAGAATATTTTGATCCAGGGCAATCGTCAACGTGGTGTCTTGCCGTAAGGAGGTTAAGCGCACAATTTTTGAACTGTAGCCCATGTAGGTCACTTTAATCCGATACGCCCCCTCCGGCAACGGAGGCAATGTAAAATAGCCGTCCACATCGGTAGTAGCTCCGATGGTCGTCTGCAACACGGTAATATTGGCACCGGCCAGGCCTTCTTTACTGGTCCGATCCATTACATAGCCCGAAATGCGATACAAGCGCCCGCCGGCCCACAGCGAAGCATTAAACAACAAAATCGACATCAATAGCGCGAAAAACCATTGGCGTACCATAGTGCACCTCATTTTATTACATTAAACATTTACGGTTTATGACTATTTTGCTAAAAAAAAAGCCATCCCCCACAGTTTCAGCAGGAAATGGCTAAAATATTTAACCCGTTTCCTGCGCCGGTATTATCCGGATCAGGTTCAAGGGGTATATTCTCAGCCCCGAATGCGGTTGGAGCACCCCCACGGAAATTATGTTAAATCGTACGTTTTACTTGTCTTTTTTGGTTGTCCGTGTCCTTCGTTTCTTTGCTTTGCTGGCCTGCGCCTTGGCCGACTCTCTAATTTTTTTAATCTCGTCCAGGCGCGATTCGATTTCTTTTTCGATTTGGCGAATTTCCTCCTGCACCTTTTGTTTGGGTTCTTCTTCTTTTTCCGGCGCACTTTTGGAAAGATGCTGCTCCAATTCGTTCTGCGTTAATTGAATGGCATTTTGCACGTTCTTCAAATCATCCAAAATCACGCGCAAAGTTTCATGTTTCTTTAAGGCGGCATAATCATTGGCAATTAAAAAAGGAAAAACCGTTCGGCCCAACAGCTCGAACTTTTTGCGTTCGCTTAATTTCAACTGGTGCAATTCAAACTTCAGACGGGCGGTCTTGCCGTAGTCTTCGGCCATTTCTTTTAAACCCTGCGCATTGGCGCGGGCATTTTCCAAACTTTCTTCAATCGCTTTACGAATCTTCACTAAAATATCGGCCATTTCGCCCTCGTCTGTTGATGTATTTCCGTGACAAAAATGATAAATTTTTTAGGAAAAATCAAATCTTTTGAATCGCAAAAAAATTATTCATAACTTTTAGTGATCACACTCAATGCAAGGAGCCTAAAAAATGGCCGACCATCGAACCGTTTTAGCCGTTGATGACGAAGAATCCATTTTGCTTTCTTTACAACGTATTCTTGAGCTTTCCGGCGATTTTGAGGTGATCACGGCCTCCAGTGCCAACGAAGCCTGGCAAATCATTACCAAACAACTGCCGGACCTGGTCTTGCTGGATATCGCCATGCCGGGAACAGACGGCATTGAATTCTGCAAAATGATTCGCAGCAATGAATTGACACGCAATTTACCGGTCATCTTTTTAACGGCCAAAAGCGATCGCTTAATCGAAGGGTTTAAAGCGGGCGGCGATGACTTCATCGTCAAACCATTCAACTTTGATGAAGTTATTGTAAAAATAGAAGCGCTTTTCCGGCGCATGCGCAACCTGCGGGAACTGGCCACGCAAATACGCGGCAATTTGGCCGAATATTCTCTGGACGATTTATTGCAAATGTGCCACGACAAAAGTATTACGGGCTCCATCGTTTTTTACAACGGCCAAAACGAAACAGCCACCGTTTCCGTGGAAAAAGGCGAACTCAAAGAAATCCGTTACAAAAACCTGTCCGAAGCCCGCGCCCTGGATGCCATTCGCCTGTGGGATGAGGGCATGTTCGTCATTCGTCCCACCGATTTCCGTTTTAAATTGGAATTGATGAAGAAAAAGGTGCCTTCTGCCGTACGGCCCGAATTTAACGATTCCATTCAAATCGGCGAGCAAATTTGGTGGACCGGACATCGGGACATGGAAAACCGCGTGCAGGTCAATACCTATTTACGCAAATTCGAACACGAAGAACAGCGTATTAATTTAGCAATCGATGCCGGGCCCAGCGAATATTTTGCGTCCATCAAATCCAAAACAGAAAACCTGATCGGCACCTTAAAAAATCTGCAGATTTTGGTGCTGACCAATCCGGAAACTGAGTGGAACCGCAACTGGCAGAAATTTCAAGAATTCAATGATCGCCTGATTTTTGTCACCAACCGCGAGCACTTAAAACGTTTCATTCCCTTCGGCATTAATGTGCGCCATGTAAAACTAATCGATTCACTGAAAAATAATCGGCTAAAATTGGTAACCGGCCATCGCCTGCAATTTATTAACATCCCTTTCTGCCCCGAGCCCGGCTCTTTTATGATGTACGATCCGCAAACACGCATTTTATTCTCCGGTCTCATGTTCGGTTCCAATCTGGAAGCCGGACAATACAATCGTCTGTTCGCTTTGGAATCGGATTGGGATGCTGTTCGGCAATATCATCAGGAGCGCTTTGCCACGGGAAAATGTTTGCAATACGCCATCGAGGCGGTGAACAAACTTGAGCCGAAACCCATCATGATCGCTCCGCAATTCGGTTTGGTCTGGCGGGAAACGGTCATTCAACGTTTCTTCCAGCGTTTGCGTTATTTGAATACCGGTCTCGATCTGCAAATGAATCGCCTGCCCTACGACGAAGTTCTCAAGATAATTCAAGCCGGCAATCAACTGTTGCAGGAAGCCGCCAAACTGATTCCCGCCTCCCAAATGGAATCGAAAATTGAAAACGACGCCCTGCTGATGGCCCATTGCGTTTTTAAGGAAAACCGCATCGTGAAAATCGTCGGGCTGCCGCAGCTTTGCCTGTCCCGCCTTATTTCCACCTTAATCAGCGGCGAAGATGTGGCGATTATGAAACAAATCCAACTTTTTGCCCGCGGAGCCGCACGCGCTTTTCAAGTGGAAAATTATCTGGAAAAATCTTCGGAACCTCTCTCCGAAAACGATTTGTTCGGCGAAGAATCGTGAGCTGCTTTCGGCTATGTTTTTTAGCGATCAAAAAGGCGTGCATTTTGGCCCTATCCTAACCTGGCAAAACCAGAACCAAAAAGTTTACCATGAGCACTAAAAAATATCTTGCTAATAAATGGCAGGAGACAACTTTTCAGATACTAACCGGTGATCCGGAGAAAAATATATGAGCAATCGTTCCCATCCTCGAATCGCTTTTCTGACTTCTTTTCCCAACGACGTCTCCGTAGGATCCGGGGTGGTGCGCATGATTTCCGGGTATGTGCGCGCCCTTCAAAAGCTAAATGTTGAAGCCGATTTTATCCATGCCCGTTTTCATCCCAAATCGTATTTGAATCTGGCCGTACGGCGTTTACTCTTTAACAAACATCTGAATTTGCATGATTACGACATTGTAATTGGCAGCGATTTCGACGGTTTCAGCCTCACCGCAAGCCGACCGCCGAAGATCGTTCTTAACGGGGGGATTTTGGCGGACATCGTACGCTTTGAACAGGGACGCATTCAACGAATTTTGCGGCATCTGGCCTTGCGCGAATGCCAAAACGTCCGCAGCGCCGCCTTCACCGTTGTACCCTCGCAATACACGGCGCAAAAAGTTCAGGAACTGTACGGCATTAGCCGCGAACACATCCGCATCATCCCGCCGGGCATCAATTACGCTTACTGGCAAAATCTCTTGGCGACCGCAGAAAAGGCCGACCACAACCCGCCGACCATTCTTTGCGTGGCCAAACACTATCCGCGAAAAGGCATTGCCGATTTAATCGAGGCCTTGCCCTTTGTAATACGCGCCGTGCCCGGGGTACGCCTGTCTCTTGTGGGCGGAGGGCCGCAATTCGAATTCCATCAGGAACTGGCACGCCAACGAGGTGTTTTCCGGTACATCGAATTTGTCGGAGATGTGAACGACGATGCTCGTTTGGCCCGCTATTACCGTAAGGCCCAGATATTTTGTTTGCCCACTTATCACGAAACGTTCGGTATTGTATTTTTAGAAGCCATGGCGGCGGGCTTACCCGTTGTGGCCTACCGGTCGACTGCCGTTCCGGAGGTGGTCAGCCCGAACGAGGGTCTGTTAACCCCGGTGGGAGATATTGCCCGATTAGCACAAAATTTAGTAACTTTGCTTCTTAACCGTACATTGCGCGAACAAATGGGTGCAGCCGGTCGACGTAAAGTCAGGCAGTTCTCCTGGCAGGCTTCGGCGCAAGAATTACTCCGACTTTTGCACACGGTGCTTCCGCGGAATGTTTAAGGCGATTCGTTCGTTTGCAAAATCGAATTAAACAATTAGAGCATTTACAAAACGGGAAAGGCGCCATGCATCGCATAACGATCAGTAAAAAATTCGAATTTTCGGCCAGCCATCGTTATTGGCGCGACGACTGGAGTAAAGAAAAAAACGAACAACATTTCGGTAAGTGCATTAACCCTTACGGGCACGGCCACAACTACGAACTGCATGTAACCGTTCAGGGACGCATCGATCCCCAAACCGGCATGATTATTAATTTAGCCACCTTAAAAGAACGCGTTAACGAAATCATCGTACAATTTGATCACAAATTTTTAAATCTGGACACGCCGTATTTCAAAGATCGCATTCCCACCACGGAAAACATCGCCCTGGTACTGTTCGAATTGATCGAAAAAAAACTGCAACCCTTCCCGGATTTGCAGCTCCAAAAAATCCGTTTGTATGAACGACGGGATATTTACGCCGACGTGTGGCGGAGTGAGGCACCATGAAACGCGTGGCTTTTTACCGGGTTTACACCTTCAGCGCGGCCCACCGTTTACACATTCCGCAAAAAAATGCGGATTTTAATCGCAGGCTGTACGATAAATGCAACAATCCGCACGGACACGGACACGATTACACGCTGGAAGTGGGCTTGCTCGGGACACCGCATCCGGAAACGGGCATGGTCTTCCCTTTACCCGAATTCGACCGTCTGGTACACGAGGTTATCGACCCCTTGGATCACCGGCATCTTAACGAAGAGATCGAATATTTTAAAACGCATCGTAGCACCGGAGAAGAAATCATCCGCTACCTGTGGCAAAATCTGGAGACAAAATTCGGCGACAAATTGTTTCGCTTAAAACTCTGGGAAACGAACAACAACTATTTCGAAATGGAAAGGAAATGATAAATGAGCAAGATTATTGAAGAAGCGGTACGCAATATTTTAGTGGAAATCGGAGAAGATCCGGAACGTCAAGGTTTGCTAAAAACCCCCTATCGCGTGGCTAAAATGTACAAAGAAATCACCACCGGCTACCAGGCCGATCCGTACGAAATTATCAACAACGCCATTTTCGACGTGGAATACGACGAGATGGTAGTGGTGGCTAACATTGAATATTACAGTTTGTGCGAACACCACATGCTGCCTTTCTTCGGGGTGGTGCACGTGGGCTACATTCCCAAAGGCAAGGTAGTCGGTTTGAGTAAAATTCCGCGCATCGTGGATATGTTTGCCCGACGTCTGCAAATTCAGGAGAAGATGACCACCCAAATTGCCAATCTTCTCAACGAAACCCTGCAGCCCGACGGCGTAGGCGTGGTGGTGGAAGGTCAGCACATGTGCATGATGATGCGCGGTGTGCAAAAGGACAAGGCCAAAATGATCACTTCGGCCATGCTCGGTTCGTTTCGCGATGATGAAAAGACCCGTAATGAATTTTTAAGTTTAATCAGGAGTCCGCGCGTTGAATCGGCTTTCTAAATGGGTGCTGGTTACCGGGGCCGGCAAAGGCATCGGTAAGGCCACGGCCCGCTTATTGGCTCAAAACGGCTGGGGTGTAGTGCTGGTGGCCCGCCAAACATCCGATTTGCAACAATTAACAGAACAAATTTCCGCCGAAGGCGGAAGTGCGCAATGGATTTCGATGGACTTAACCCGTGAGGAAAATTTAAGCCGTTTGGCCGCATCGATTAAAGACTGGGAAATAGATTTGCACGCGCTTGTCCTGAATGCCGGAATAGCGCGAATCGGTTCCATAATAAGCATGCCGCTGAGCCAATGGCGTGACATTTTTGAAATGAATGTGCTTTCGCAAGTGGCTATTTTACAAGCTTTGTTTCCTTTATTAAAAAAACCGGCGCATATTGTTTTTATGAATTCCGTGGCCGGGAAAGAAGCCTTTGCCCAATGGGGAGCGTATGCCGCTTCCAAATTTGCCCTGCGCGCCGTAGCCGATACCTTGCGTGCCGAACTGGCCGGACAGGATATTAAAGTAACCAGCATTTTCCCTTCGTCTACCGATACTCCCTTGCAGGATGCCCTTGGTTTGGATTGGGATCGAGCCCAAATGTTACGACCGGAATCGGTTGCTCAGGCGGTTTGGACGGCTCTGAATGCACCGGAGGAAGCTCTGGTCAAGGAGATTGTGGTCGAACACGCCAAGGG
>CAZHIZ010000119.1:0-10450 GCA_964532875.1 uncultured Caldithrix sp.
TATTAAGCTATTTCGGCTTTCTTGCAATCGATTGCACTTATTGATATTTTCTTTCCATGTTTACGCTCGTTGCCGCTTTGCAGGCGGAATTACAACCGATTCTGCAAAAAGAAAAAATTCTTTCCCGTATTACGTTGTCTTCCGGCATGCTTTTTGTCACCTCGCGGCTGCATGTGTTGCGCCTTGGTTTGGGCCGGCAGCGCGCCGTGCAAAGTTTAAACGCTTACCTTGCCGAATTCGATCCTGCGTTTTTATTGCATATCGGATTTGCCGGCCAACTGTCCGCAAAACCGCTGCCGCCCTGTGCTGTTTTTGTAGTGGATGCGGTGCACAGTCCGCATGCCTCCCAGGCGCTTACTTTGCCCTATTTGCCGGAGTTCGGGTACCTGCCGAAAGCAACTCTGTTAACCGTGGATGCACCAGTCAAGCGGGAAGATGAAAAAAGTCAATGGCGGGCGCAATTCAAGGCCGATCTGGTCGATATGGAAACCTTTGATCTGGCCACATTGTGCCGCGAGAAAAACCTACCGTTGTTTGTGTTGAAATCGGTAACGGATCGGGCGGATGAAACGACAGAGCGTGAATTTAAACAACACTACCGACATTGTGCAGTAAAATTGGCTGAAGTCGTAGAAAATGTTTTGCAAAAGGGAACGTCATGGCGGAACATCAAACGCTGAAAGCCGGGGAAGTTTCGGTCGTCATTCCTGTGTACAATCGTCCCGAGCTGGTACGTCGGGCCATTGATTCGGTATTGGCCCAGACGAGAAAGCCTTTGGAAATTATTGTGGTGGATGACGGCTCGACGGATGAGACTTCATCCGTTTTAACGGATTATCAGGGGCAGATACGTCTTATTCGTCAGGAACATCGCGGAGTTTCTGCGGCGCGCAATCGCGGAATGCGTTCCGCGCGCGGGCAGTGGATCGCCCTTCTGGATAGTGATGATCAATGGATGCCTGAGAAGTTGGCGATGGCCGAGGAATTTAGTCGTGCTCATCCCGAATATGTGATTTTCCAGAGCCAGGAAATATGGATTCGCAACGGGAAAAGGGTAAATCCCAAAAAGAAACATCAAAAATTCGGCGGATGGATTTTCAAACAATCCTTGCCTTTGTGCCTTGTCTCACCTTCGGCGGTTGTTTTTCACAAAACGATTTTGCAACAGGTGGGCTTTTTTGACGAATCGCTGCCGGTTTGTGAAGATTACGATTTGTGGTTACGTGTGGCCAAACAATTTCCCGTAGGTTTGGATGACCGTCCCGGGATTATCAAATACGGGGGACATGCCGATCAACTCTCGCGTAAATATTGGGGAATGGACTATTTTCGCGTGTTGGCCATGGAAAAACATGTTAACGACCCCCATCTGCCTGCCGAGTGGAAAGAAGCCCTGATCAGGGAATTACTGTTTAAATTGGATGTTCTGTTAACCGGCTATCAAAAACGGCGTAAACACAATGCCCATCTGGAAGAGAAAAGAGAACGTTACCGAAAATTATGGGCTGAAATAAGCGGAAATGGTGATTAAAAAAATAAACCGTACCAAAATAAAAGAAAGGAATGGATGAAAATGGCTGCGGAAAAAACACGTATTGCTACCGTGTATCTTCCCGCGTTTTATGAAAAACGCGATTCGATTTTACCTCACCTGCAAACCCTTTGTCCGCAAGTGGAGTTTACAGGCCATTTCCGTTTAAACGGAATTTTAGACGAAGAAGGTAAAAAACGGGCTTTGCGCTATCTGGACGAACAAGGGGAAAAGGTGCATGGCCTGTTGATTTTCGGTGGCTTGCAGGATAATCGCTTTAGCGATTTTAATTTACCCATGATTATGGTGCAGGGCATTTTAGTGCCGGGTGATTGGCAAAAAGGCTACGAATCCTTTTATCGCGGGGCTAAAATTCTTCCCGCTGCCTTGTGCGATTTGGACGTTTCCTCCGAAATATCCGAAAGGCGTTTGCAGGATTTGGCGCGTAAAATAAACATGATTCACGCCTTAAATCAAATAAAACACACCAAGCTTCTCTTGGTACAGGAACCGGAGGTTTTTGGCCAGTACGATGTATTCGGTATGGATTATCATGTTCCTTTTCCAGATGACTATGTGCAGCGCTATGCCCAAAACCTACAAGCCCTGGGCTTAGAGGTTGAACATGTACCCCTAAATGAGGTACTGAATCAAATCCCCCTGACCGATGAAAAAGCCGCCCGGCAAGTGGCCCAAAAATGGATTGCCGATGCCGTTCGTGTCAATCCCGAAACCAATGAAGCGGAAATTTTACAAGCCGCCAAATTGTATTTGGCCATGAAGGCTGTTTTACAAGAACATGCTGCCGACGGTATGGCCATCCGTAGTCTGGTGCCCTGGTCTCAGGGGCGGTTGCGGGTGACCACCTGTTTACCCAATGCGGAATTGAATCGGCAACTGAAGGTGGGTGTGTGCGAAGGTTTGTTAAATGCTGCCATTACCGAGTTATTTTCTTTGCTCTTATTCCAACGTCCTACGTTTATCGGTGATATTCTCGGCATCGATCGCCAAAACGATCTCATCACGGTTGCTCATTGCCAGAGCCCGGTAAATCCACACGGCAACGATTTGGCCCCTTACGAAATCCGCAGCCATGCCTTGCAAAAAGGAAATCCCATGCTACCCCCCTTCATGCCGGAAATCGGCAAAAGTTTAAGTGCTGTTGTGCGGGTGGATTTACCGCTTGACGAACCGGTCACCATCGCCAAAATCAGTGTTTACCACCAAAAAATAGCACTCGCCTCCGGCCGGTCGGTGGATGGGGACGTTTATTATCAGGATTTTAAAAATCGGTTGTGCCGCACAAAACTGGCCGTCCGCTTAAATACCGCTGCCTTTGCCGCGCGCTACGATTCGGCCGTGTTCGGTGTGCATCGTAATGTCATCTTTGGTGACTTTAAGCAAGAAATAAGAGATTTGGCCGTCTTGTTAGGCTACGAATTGGTTGAAGAAGATAAGGATCGGTAGCTTGCAGCTACCGATCCCACACTTCGTAATTATTTCATTAGAACCATTTTGCCGCTCAGTTGTTTGTCGCCTGCTTGCAACCGGTACACATAAACCCCACTGGAAGCCCGCCTGCCCTGATCGGTCAATCCGTTCCAGTGTACCTGATGCTCACCGGCCCGTTGATAGGCATTGACCAGAGTTTTGATCTTCTTTCCGGAACAATCGAAAATGGTGAGTTCGACCTTTCTGTTTTGTCCAAGAGTGTAACGAATGGTCGTTTGCGGATTGAACGGATTCGGAAAGTTGGCTTGCAAAGAAAGCGTCGCAGGGAAAGATTTCGAATAAAATCAAAATGTTTGTGATGCAACAATTCGAATCCCGCAAATATTTTTGAACCAGGCCCGATTGCATCGTAATATTCGGGTGACATATTTTATTGAAAGGTTTATTCATGAAGCATCCATTTGTCCGATCTTATTTTTTCCTTTTTTTTATTGTTAATGTTCTCTGTGCACAAATGAATCCGATTCCGCCCACCCCGGCACAGCAGCGCTTGCAGGGCTATCACCAACGTTTGCTGCTTAAAAAAAACTCGTTGGTCAAAAATGTGCCGTTTCGTAATATTGGCCCTTCCGTACAAAGCGAACGTGTGGTGGATATCGAAGGGAATCCGCAAAATCCCAACGAATTTTACGTGGCCTATGCTTCCGGCGGCGTGTGGCATACAACAACCGGCGGCATCGACTTTACACCCCTATTCGACAATCAGCCCGTGCTTACCATCGGTGATTTGGCTGTGGATTGGAAACACGGCGGGAGTATCTGGGTAGGAACGGGAGAGAGTAATTCCAGCCGCTCCTCCTATTCGGGCACTGGCTTGTACCGCAGTACCGATGGTGGCCGAACCTGGCAATTCAAAGGACTGGCCGAAACTCAACACATCGCTCGTATTGTACTTAACCCGGACGATCCCAATACGCTTTGGGTGGCTGCTGTGGGACATCTGTATTCTCCCAACAGTCAGCGCGGTATTTACAAAACAACCGATGGTGGGCTTACCTGGCGACACGTTTTGTTTGTCAACGATAGCACGGGCGGCATCGATTTAGTAATAGACCCCAGCAATCCCCGAATTTTGTACGCCGCAATGTGGGAGCGCTCGCGACAGGCCTGGAATTTTAATGGCTGTGGTATTGCCTCCGGCATTTACAAAAGTACGGACGGCGGCGAGCATTGGTTAAAATTAAACACCAAACACAGCGGATTCCCGGCAGATTCTGGTGTTGGGCGCATCGGTTTGGCCATTTATCCTAAAAATCCGCAGATTTTGTACGCCTTTCTGGATAACCAAAATCGACGGCCCAAAGAAAAAAAAGTAGAACGTAAAGTTACCAAAGCGCTTTTGCGCAAAATTTCCATCGACGATTTTCTTAAACTTAACCCCGATGATTTGAATGCCTTTTTAGATCATTTCAATTTCCCGCAGAAATATTCAGCCGATACGCTTTTCCAATTGGTGCGTCAGGGCAAAATCAAACCCGTCGATCTGGTACACTATTTGGAAGATGCCAATGCCCGCTTATTCGAAACCCCGGTAGTCGGCGCTCAGGTTTATCGTAGTGACGATGGCGGTCGCACCTGGTACAAAACCCACAAAGGCTATCTGGACAAGGTCGTTTATTCCTTCGGTTATTACTTCGGCAATATTCGCGTTGCACCGGATGACGATCGCCGTATTTACGTTTTGGGGGTACCCGTTTTGTACTCCCGAGATGGCGGCAAAACATTTGCCTCGCTCAATCGGGAAAATGTCCATGTGGATCACCATGCCTTGTGGATCGATCCGCACAATCCGGCGCATTTAATTTTGGGAAACGACGGTGGAATCAACATTAGCTTTGACAACGGCCGTACATGGTTAAAAGCCAACAACCCGCCTGTGGGCCAGTTTTACACGGTGGCCGTCGATATGGCCAAACCGTACAATGTGTACGGCGGCCTGCAAGATAACGGTGTTTGGGTTGGCCCCTCCACCCATCGCGAATCCCGTGCATGGCAGCAAACCGGCCATTATGCCTTTAAGTCCATTATGGGGGGCGACGGCATGCAGGTGGCCGTGGATACGCGGGATAATACCACGGTTTACACCGGTTACCAATTCGGCAATTACTATCGTGTTAATCGCCTGACCGGTAAATCGGAACGGATTACACCCAAACACGATTTGGGCCAGCGACCGTATCGCTTTAACTGGCAAACACCCATCTGGCTTTCGACGCACAATCAGGATATTTTGTATCTGGGCGCCCAAAAACTGTTCCGTTCTCTGGATAAAGGAGCGCATTGGCAGGCCATCTCCGCTGACCTGACCAAAGGCGGCAAAAAGGGCAATGTCCCCTACGGAACATTAACCACCATCCACGAATCCCCTTTGAAATTCGGTTTGATCTACGTTGGAACCGACGACGGGCTCATTTGGCTTACCAAAGACGGCGGTGTAAACTGGCAACGTATTTCGGATAGTCTGCCGCAAAATTTCTGGATTAGCCGCGTTTGGGCTTCCCGATTTAAAGAAGGAAGCGTGTTCGTTGCTCTCAACGGGTATCGTTGGGATAACTTTAAGGCCTTGATCTACCGTTCGGAAAATTACGGCCAAACCTGGACACCAATCGGGCAGAACCTGCCGCCGGAACCGGTCAACGTGATTAAAGAAGACCCCGTAAATGAGCATATTATTTATGTGGGCACGGACCACGGGGTTTACGTTTCACTGGATGATGGCCAAAACTTTTTGCCCTTTGCCAAAGGGTTGGCCGATGCACCCGTGCACGATTTGGTCGTGCAACCTCGCACACACGATTTGGTAATCGCCACTCACGGCCGTTCCATCTACATTGCCAATATGAACGAAGTGGAACAGTTGACCCCCAAAATCCTGAACAAACCCTTGTTCCTGTTTAAACTTCGTACCCATCAGGAACAACCTGCTGCCGGTCAACGTAATTATGCCTGGCAATTCAACAAAGGCGATTCTTTGAAAATCCCCTTTTATTGCCGAAACGCCGGAACGGTAACGCTTAAAGTGTACGGAAAGAAAAACAGCTTGCTAAAGCAATGGCAGGCTCAGGCCGATTCCGGCCTGAATTATCAATATTTCGATTTTTCGATCGATTTGTCTATTTTAAAAAAATACCTGCGCAAAGTCCTGAAAGACAAAAAGCGCGCCGAAACCTTAAAACCGCGTGACAACGGCAAGGTCTATTTGCCGGCCGGAGACTATTCCTTGTCGCTTGTAAAAGGGAAGACCGAAGTGCGCGGCTCGTTTAAGGTGAAAGCGCGGCCTAAAAAGAAACGCGGTAAAAAGAAAAAAAGGCCCTGACCTTTAGTTCGCCTGCCCGGCCGGCTGCCACACTACAGCCGGGTAAAAAACGGGTAGAATCGGCGCGAATTTTTTTTGCAAAACCTCGTTGCTAAAAATGAACGCGAAAGTTGGTAAAAAAGGAGTGCAAGCCATGACTCGCTTAAAAATCTTTATTCTCGTGTTGGTCTCTTTTAATGTGCTTTTGGCGCAAAAAATGAATGTGCCCGCATTTCTGAAAAAGATTCACGAACCCCGTTCCTTAGCCGCTTTCCACATCGTGCCGCACACACCGCCCATGAACCAGGACACAACCTCGGCCTGTTGGGCCTTTGCCACCACCTCCTTTCTGGAAAGTGAAATGCAGCGTCTGGGACGCGATAGCGTGCGGCTTTCCATGATGTTTCCCTTCTTCCACGCCTACGTAGAAAAGATGCGTCGCTTCGTGCAAACGCACGGTCATTCCCGCGTAGCGCCGGGCGGCCTGTTTCCGGACGTGATGCAAATCGTACAAAAATATGGCATCGTACCGTACGCCGTTTACACGGGCCTGCCCAAAGGGCACAAACGGTACAATCAACGTGCTTTGTATCGCGCCATCGATTCCCTGAAAAATCGGGTGCGGGAATTGCAAATTTGGGATGAAGATTTGGTTCTGCAAAAAACCCGCCTTATTTTGTACCGGTACCTGGGCGTACCGCCGCAATCGTTTTCTTACAAAGGTACAATGTACACACCGCGCTCCTTTCTGAAAAAGGTTGTCCGCCTGCCCTGGCAAAATTATCTGATGGTTACTTCCTTCGAATACGCCCCGTATTTTCAATTTACCGAGCTGCGTGTTCCCGATAACTGGGCCCGCAACGATCGCTATTTCAATGTGCCTCTGAACCTGTTCTACAATAGTCTGAAAAAAGCGTTGCAGCGCGGCTATCCGGTCGCTTTCGACGCCGATATTTCCGAACCGGGTCGTGTGGGCCAATACGATGTTTCCTTCATTCCTCCGTATGACATCCCGGGTAAATTTATCGATGCTCAGGCTCGGGAATACCGCTTTAAAAACCATTGCACAACGGATGACCATCTCATGTTGTTCCTGGGCTACCGTCGCCTTCATGGCGACGATTGGTTTCTGGTAAAAGATTCCTGGCGCGATGCCTGGCAAGGGAAATTCCCGGGCTATTTTTTAGATCACGGTGATTACGTTAAGTTGAAAGTACTGGCATTTTTGGTAAACAAAAATGCCGTGCCCGAAATCACCAAACATGGTGCATCGGCCACCGAATCGAATCCACAAAATTAAAAAAGGAACCTGCCGCCCGTGAATTGGACGATTTTAAAATTATTGCTGCGTCAACCCTTGAATTCGTGGAAAAGCCTGACGCCTCTCGCTCGCTGGCAGCATGCTTTTTTGCTCTTTCTGCTTTACGCCTACGCCGCTACGCGCCTTTTTACTTATTTAAACGGGCTCTCTCAGCGGAATGCACATTGGTATCTGTACGTGATTTGGGGCAGTGCGCTTGTTTTGACACTCTTTTTTCTGTTGAGCGCCCCGTTTGTATTGTGGCGCCTTCTGCCGGCCCGGGCGGAGTTTGTCCGTTTTTTGCAGTGGCCCCTCACGCCGGACCAGTTGCAAAGCGTGGCTTTTTATTACAGTCACAAATATTGGCTTGTTGTCTGGGCGCTTTTTCTCCCGTTACTCGCAGCGCTAACAATGCAGAATCCTTTTTCGGCTTTGCTTCTTTTTGGCCTAACCCTTGCGGCGGACGTGTTGATTTTTTACGTTTTTTTTCTTTTGTTTTTTCGATTGCAGACGGCGCTCGCTTTTTACGGACAGAGCCTGGGAATAACCCTGCTGACGGTGCTGGGTTTTTACTTCTTCCGGAATTCACCGGGGGAGTGGCCGGGTTTATTAGCCATTTTGCAACTTTGCCTTCTACTAACGGCCCTGCTTTTAAGGCGATCCGTCCGTCCGGAGAGCGAACGCTGGTACCCTCTTTTAGCGCGCAGCATTCGTCCCCCCAAACACTACCGCTCTTTACCCTTTGTAAGCGGGCCGGGCAGCGCCCTTTTCTGGCGCGATTGGCTGAACCACATGCGCAATCCGGCCTATCGTAAAAACAAAATCGTGCTTTCACTTCTGCTGATTTCGGTTGCCTGGCCGGTTTTCCGTGCCTATCCCGCCGCTAAAGCCCTGCCCGTTTTTAGTGCCGTCTGGCTTGTGCTCATTTGGTGGCATTTCAGCACGGCTTTTAGCCGCAGATTTGCGCAAAGTGAACCGGATTGGTTCTTGCGTTTAACGCCTTTACCCTTTGTGCGTTTTGTGTTTGCCCGTTTTTTAAGTGAATTCGTTTTTGTCCTGTTTTTTTTGATTTTGTACGCCGCCGTTTTGCTTTTGGCCGGTTTTACTTTGTTTCAACAGGTACAATGGCTTGTTTTGCTGACCTTTGTGAGTGCCGTTATTTTGTTAACCATGATCGCTTTTCAGATCATTTTTTACGACGACCCGCGCACGGCCGGCTATGCTTATCACCTTTCGGTGCTCTTTTTTTCGGTCATGACCTTGAATTACTATTTTACCGGTCCATTTTTGACCCTACTTTTTTTACTGTTCTATTTTTACAAAAGCTATCGTTTCCTGAAGCTGTGAGGTTGCCATGATTTTTTTTGAAGACGTTTCTCTCTACTACGAAGACAAACAGGCTCTCGATCGAATTCAATTGACCGTTCCTTCCGGACAAATAACCGGTATCGTGGGGCCCAACGGTGCCGGGAAGACCTCGTTAATGAAGGTGGCACTGGGGCTCATCCGTGAATTTGCGGGCCGCGTGTCCATTGACGGACATTCCGTGCAAAAGGATCGATCGTTTGTCAAAGAACACTGCACTTACGCTCCGGAAGAAACCCGCCTGTTCGATTATTTGAGCGGTCGGGAATTTTTGCAATTGATGGCCACCTTGCGCCAGGTTCCCAAAAACAAAATCTGGGAAGTGATGTCCCGGTTAACGGAACTTCTGAAAATGGAATCCTTCATCGACAAGTTGATCGTGGATTACTCGCACGGCATGCGTCAAAAAATGTTGATTGCGGCCGCTTTGTTGGGCCAACCTTCGCACATTTTCATTGACGAAGCCCTGAACGGTCTGGATGCTCCCGCCTTATTCCGCCTGAAATCGCACTTGCAATCCCTAACCCGACAGGGGGTAACCATCGTTTTGGCTTCGCACAGTTTGCCGCTCATTTACGAGTGGTGCGATGCGGTGATTGTTTTAAAGGATGGCCAACTGCTTGCCCACTGGTCCAAAGAAGAGATCGACCGGCGCTGTGCACAAAGCGGGAAGTCGTTTAGCGAACTCTTCTTGCAGCTTATCGGAGAAAAGGAGTGAAAGCAGGCGAGCCTTGAATCTTTGCAAACGGTGAGAAAAAAGTCGGGGTTAAAAAAGGTGGTCTTTCAGATTCTTCTTTAGCATTTCCCGTGCCCGGAAAATGCGGGCCTTTACCGTACCCAAAGGCAGGTTTAATATCCGCGCGATTTCTTCGTAGCTTTTTTCTTCATGGTGACGCAGAATAATGGCCATGCGATATTTCTCCGGCAATTTTTGAATGGCCTCGTGCAAAATGCGCGTTTTTTCGTTGTCGATCATGCGGTGTTCCACATTGGGATCGGAAGAGGCATATTCGTGCTTGATTTCGTCTTCTTTGTACTGCACGGGTTCGTCCATGGAGTAGGTTTTAAGTTTGCGCTTACGAAAAAAATCGATGCAATGGTTGGTAGCGATTTTAAAAAGCCAGGTGGAAAAAGCATACCCTTCATTAAAATAATTAATGGAATTGTAGGCTTTGATGAACGTTTCCTGCGTTAGATCTTCCGCTTCCTGTTTGTTGTGCACCATGCGGTAAACGATATTGAAAACGGCGTTGTGGTATTTGTTCATTAAAATATCGTAAGCGCGTCCGTCGCCGGCTTTGGCCTTGCGAACCAATTCAAAATCTTCTTTCCTGTCTTGCCTGCCCATGCACCATCCCGAAAAAAAATATCCATGGTTTAGCGATTCGTAAATAAAATACAATTTTTTTGGCAATAATACCACAGAGATTTAAACGGAATTTCGGTC
>CAZHIZ010000120.1:0-10435 GCA_964532875.1 uncultured Caldithrix sp.
TTTGGCAATAATCCATATTGTGAAATACAAAAAATAATGAAAATCGAAATCTCTTCTAAATCGGCAGAATCTGGATTGCCGTGGGCGATCCAGTATTTTAGGCCTCCGTAACAATCCGAACATACAATGATCGTTGTAGTCGATCCATAATTTGTCACCAACCGATAAATAGCTTGCAGGGAAGATAGGGAAAAACAACCTAAACGTTGTTTTGTCCTCATTAAGCCCGACAAGTCATTCCAAAAACAATCAGAAAAACCAGGACGACAAGAAATACCCCTGTCCTTCAAGGAAATCCTGCCCTGAATGTAAAGAGAAATTAGAATCTGTGCTCATCTGTGTAATCGGCGCGAAAATATTAAATGGAAGGTGTGATCTGCCTTTGCCGGGCTAATTGCCATAACCCTTTACTTACTAACAAGCAAACACCGCCCCATCTTCCATCGCTCCCGGTAGGTGCTTCTAAATTAAAAACTCCGCACAAGCAGAAAGAATGTGTCGGGAAGTGTTCTTTCTGCCCTGCGGAGTCGGGGGCCTGTTTTTTGATTAATTTATTTAATCAAAATCATTTTGCCGGCTAACACGGCTTCGTTACCAAAATTTACAATGTACACATACGTGCCCGAAGCCGCCGGTTGACCATTATTCAGTCTTCCGTCCCAAACTACCCGGTATAAACCGGATTGATTCACCTGCAGGGCCAGAACCCGCACAAGCTTGCCCTGACTATCGTAAATTTTAATGAGCACCAGCCCATGCCAGGGGAAATTGATTCTAAAACGTATTGTGGTGGACGGATTAAACGGATTGGGATAGTTCGCCAATAATTCAAATTGTTGCGGATGGTGCGCCGTGGCTTTAATGATTTCCCGGTTTTCCATGCCCGTAGCGCCGGAGAAACTGGTAAAAGGACTGAGCACACCGAAATTCATACTGATACCGATAATTTCTTCTTTTAACAAAGCGGCTTCCGTGGAGTTTTCGTCATAAGAGTAATATTCCAACAGCAAGTCTTCGATTTTTTGCTTGGCCCAAATTTTAGTGAGAAACTGATATTTACGGGCCGTCGAATCGCTCAGATGCAACGAATACGTGTATTCCACCGCTTTACCGAAAGCCGTACCGCGCAAGGTAACCGATACATCGGCCGGTTCGCTGTAGCGCCCAGAGGCGATGAGCTGCTGACCTTTGTACAAATTGGGCAAACTTTGAGGATACACTTCCCTGATCAACCCGGCCGGAGCAAAAGCAATTTGCGTATTTAACAAAACCGGATTACGGATGGTTAAATAAAAATTGGTGATTTGACTTTCCAATTCTTCATCCCCCAAAAAATCGGCCGTTCCGTTGTGTTCTTTGGCCAGGCTTGCCAAAAATTGTTTGTTGGCATCATCCCCGATGCCAAAATCAAAAATGGAGACTTTCACATGATTCTGTTCGATTAACTGATTGATGTGATACAGCAATTCGGAAATATCCGTTATGCCAAAGGTGGGTAAGCCGTCCGTGAAGAAAATAATAATATTGGCTGTGGAATCATCCGAGTCCTTAAACTGGGGAATGGCTAAATCAAAAGCCTGAGTGATATTGGTCCCGCCGTAGGCAATGAAACCGTCGATGTAGTCCAGGGCTGAATCGCGATTGGCTTGATTATATTCCACATGCGTATCCCGAAAACTCGAGGCTTGATTGGCAAAATCAATAATATTGAACTTGTCACCTTCGTTTAAATTATTCACAATGAATTTGGCGGCATCGCGTGCCTGCTCTATTTTGCTGCCGCTCATGCTACCGGAACGATCGACAATAAGCGTGAAAACTTTTTTAATGACCGAAGCGTTTTCGCTGGGATCCGGTTCGGCAACAAACGTAAAGAATCCCGGTACACCTTTATCCGGCACGGTGGAATCGGGTAAAAATGTGCTCATGCTAAACAGTCCCAGCTCGTTGGCGGCCAGTTGGTAGCGAATCCGGAAATCATACTTGGGTACTTGTTCGTAAATGCTAAAATGCAGTTCGGCATGGTGTCCGTCATTAAAAGTACTGTCTGCCTGCAAATCGACAAAACGCAACTCATTTATCGTCCGATCGGAATTCAGGAAAAAGTCAAAACTTTGTTTGTCTACGGGAGCCGTTTGTAATAGCCGGTAATCTCCTTTGTAGGTAAAATGAACATTACCAAATTTGTAGGTTAAAAGCTGCACATATTTTAAACGAACGATCAAATTACCGCCGGCCGGCACCTCGTATTCGATGTTGTAAAACAAAGGCGTATCGCCCAAATATTCTCGTAAATTGGCATCGATCTGTTCACCGGAATGGGGTAAGGTGGTATCTTGCGGCGAGGCGGAAAACTTGGCCGTGTACCAGTGTCCGTTTACGTAAAAATCCAATTGAATGGCACTGCCGTTTTCAGGCATCGGAAAAGCGTATTTTACTTTTTTGGCCGAGTTAAAGTAATTTTTGAAAGTTTGTGTAGTGGTAACAATAGCCACCTGATTATCCACATCAACCCGGATGGCGTTGTCCATTAATTTTAAATAAATCGCTTTGGAAATATCGACGATCGCTACACCCGTTGCAAAAGTTCGGGTAAAAATGGCGCTCAAAAACAAAATGGTAACAATTGATTTTTTCACTGTGCCCCCTGTTATTACATATTCTTTCCAAGGCAATTATTTAAAACCTCCGGAGACCACCATCTCTTTAAAATCCCTCCCATCCCAAAGAAATTGATGATCTCCGGTGGTTTGTTTTTGAATAACTGTTACAAAAACAATGCCATATCCTGCCATTCTCTTTTGCTAAGCATCCATCCCAATCCGCTCGCCGCTTTTCAAATAAAATCCGCTGCTTATTTTTGAAGCCTTAATACAAAGAGTTGCCCCGGCAACGGGAGCCGTTTCCGATTGTGCTGTATTAAAAATCCCTTTTGCTCATGGCATCATTTTAATGAATACCGTTTTGTTTTCAAATTTCATTTTTAGGTAACAAACGGTACTACAAAACGATCCCTGCATTTTTTTCGGAGGAAACGAAAATTTTTCGTATTAAAAGCGGATTGAAAAGGAAATAGCCGCAACATGTTTGCTGCCAAAAGTCGGAACAACATGTACTTGCACCTCTTGGGTCTGAAAAAGATATTTAGAAAGATCGTATTGGGCATAAAACCAAATGATGCCGAAAGCAATTAAAAACTCATTGCGCAGGCGATAATTTTTGTTGTATTCACGATAGTTTCCGTCGATATCCGTTTGGACAACGGCATTCAGGTAGCGTTGTTCCCACAATTGAGTTTGCCAAATAAAATACGCGCTGGCGGAAGCACCCACAAAAGAGGCCATCATCAAAAAATGGCCCTTCTTCTTTTGGCCCACCTGGCAATGCCCCCATCCGGGCCAAATCAGCGAACGGTACAAAGCATTCGGCCCCACGCTTTGTGCGGGCATTTTCATGCTTGCTTTTGGTTTAAGGGTACTTGGCTCGTGTTTGGCCCGTATCCGATCCTTAAGAAAATTCTTTTTAACCGTTTGAAAGAAACGAATAATTTTGGGTGAATTTCTGAGAGAATCCAATTCATAATCGGGCTTTAATTTAAGAATTTGGATGAAGGTTAACGTGGCCATTTGATTTTGATCCAAGATGTAATGAGCAATCGCTTTTTCACGCAAAATCTCCAGGCGTTGCTGCAAAGTCAGGCCGTTTTGCTGACGCAACAATTGATCGGCCAATTGCACCACTTTCTTATATTCGAATGAGGCAAAGGCTTGCTGCAGCGAATCCAATTTGGACGGAACTTGCTGCCCGAAGCCGAATTGTACCAAAAGCGATAACCAAAGCATCCATTTGAATTTCCGGAAGAGAAATGTGTTCGATTTGCGCATTATTTACCTCAGCATCACCATTCTTGCAGTCAAACTCCTTCCGTCGGCCCAAAGACGGTAAAAATAAATGCCCGAGGGTACTTCCCTTCCGCTATCGTCACGACCGCTCCAAACGACGCGGTGCGCTCCCATGTCCAAAGCCGTATTGAGCAAAGTGCGTACCTTCCGGCCGGCCAAATCGAAAATGTCCAGATGCACCGGTTGTTTACGATCCAAATAAAAACGAATAACCGTATTTTGATTAAACGGGTTCGGAAAATTTTGCCACAAATGTAATTTTTTAGGAATCAAATTAACGATTGTTTGCAGTGAAGTCGGTTGCGGCTCGATGTGCAATGCTTCCACTTGCGCCACCGTATTGCCCAACTCATCCGCCCCGCCGAAGACAAAAAGCGTGGTATCGAAAGCAACCGCCGTTAACTCGCTGCGAGCAATATTCAGCTTGGGCATGGGCTGTTGATGGGTAATTTGAGAATCTTCGATAAATATCTGTTCACACGTTGCCAGAGCAGGGCGACTTTCATTGTAGCCACCGATGACGGCAATAGAATGATCGAACAAGGGCACGGCCGCACCGGCGGCACGTTCTTCCAGTAAAACGGCATCGGTTTTTTGCCAATCCAATTGAGCAATATCAAAACGATAAATGTCTTTTAAAATACCGTTTAACGCACCGCCAATTACGAAAATATTTCCCTGGATCAGGGCGGACATTTGCTGGACGGCATCTACATTCGAATTGGCATTATCGGGATAACTGCTGTTTCGGCTAAAGGTTACTTTGGCCCCGGGAATGTAATATTCCACCAAATAAGGCGCAGGTGGCGCACCGTTCGGTAAAAGACCGCCGAAAATGTACAGGTAATTGCCATTGACCTGTGCCGTGGCAAACCGCCGCAAAAAGATATTTTGCTGATCGTAAATGTAGGTGGCACCGCGATAATCCCAAACTTCCAGCGTTGAATCGATATCGGCCGTACCGCCGAACATCAACACACTATTGCGATAGCCCACGGCGCTTAAACCGTAACGGGCCGTCCTTAAGGTGTCATCCAATACCTGCCATTGATTGCGGACAGGGTCGAATTTCTGAATAAGTCGCGTAGCCGCATAAGTTTGATCGGTATAGCCGCCGATCACGTAAATCATGGAATCCTTTAACACCGCCCGGGCCCCTTTTACGGGAACCGGCATTTCTCCCACAATTCTCCAACCCCAATCCCCGGCCCGCAAAAACAGGGGCAGGGCCAACCAGAGCAAAATCCATGTTAAAATAAATCGCTTCATTGCTTCTCTGTGATTAAATGATCTTCTTTTCCATTCATTTGGAAATAGCAATAATAATACCAATCTATTTTTGTTCTGCGCCAAAATGCACGGCCACGCGCACCGTATCTCCCCGTTGCAGCGTAATGTGCTTGACGAAAAGCGGGTATCGGGGATTTTTAACCTGCAACACATGGGTCCCCGGCGAAAGGGGTAAGGGCTTTTTCAACGGACTCACGTCGACTAACTTTCCGTCCACGTAAACCGTACCCCAGGGGAATACCTGACAATCCAGAAAGCCGAACAAGGTGTCCAATTTTATTTTCACGAAGGCATCACCGTTTGCCGGCACCTGTACCCGCATTTCGTATGGCGGAAATGCCGGATGCCTGAACCATAAACGGTGCCAGCCGGCCGTTACATTCAGAGCCGATTTTAAGGGCGTAACCACGGCCGGAGCGGAATCGACCTTAACCTGAGCCCAGGGCAGGCATTCAATCCACAAACGCCCTTTAACAAGGGCGGGCTTGCGCTCGTTACCTGCGGATTCCGCTTTTCCCTTAACGGCTTCCGGCCCGGCCGACGGAAGAGATGGCCCGAGGTTCTTCCGGCTACGCTTTGTAGCGGATTTCTTAAGCCTAACCGCCTCTCGAACCGTAGAATCCGGCGGAACAACAGGCTTACGTAAAGCGGAAGAGCGCGCTACGTTTTTAACAGGCTTTACAGCCTTCTTCTGTACCCTTTCCTGCCAGAAAATTACAGCCAGTAATAATAAGAACAAAGGAAGCGCAATAAAAACAATCGCTTTCAGAATACTCTTGCCGTGACTAACAAAAGGAGCCTGCGGTAAGGTCTCCTTAAACGGTAAAAGGGTCAGAACATCACGGGCCTGCCCAAAACGCTCCTGTCGGGTTTTGACCAACAAACCGTCTAAAATCCGCACAATGTTTTGCGGCAAATGCTCATAAGATCGGCGCAACGAATCGGCATCGAAATTTAAAATATTGTTCAGGGTTTGCCCTGCATCCCGACCTAAAAAGGGATTTTTCCCAAGGAACATCTCGTAGGTGATGATGCCCAAATTAAACAGATCGGTTTGGTGATTCAGCGTTTCGCCGCGAATTTGCTCCGGAGACATGTAAGCCGGTGTTCCCACGATGGAACCTGCCTCGGTAATTGTGCTCTCTTCATTCCAGAGGGCCAAACCGAAATCGGCAATTTTAAGATGCAGATTGTCTGAAATTAGAATGTTCTCCGGTTTTAAATCCCGATGAATGACCCCGTGTTCATGGGCAAATTGCAGAGCCTGGGCCAATTGAGCCAACAGATATTCTTTTTGTGCAATAGTCAAAGAACCTTTCTGTAACCAAGTGCGCAAATTCCGGCTTTCGAAATATTCAAATGAAATGTAGAATTGGTCTTCGAATGTTCCGAAATCCAGAACACGAATAATATGCGGATGTTCCAGACGAGCCAGAATTTTGGCCTCCCGCTTGAAGCGTTGCAACAGAGTTGTGTCGTTTAAACCGGTGGTGGTGAGGGTTTTCAGAAAAATGCGTTTACCCAAAAAAATGTGGGTGGCCAAATAAACGGCACTGTAGGCATCTTTTTTGATAACCGTTTCGATCTCGAATTTTTCGAACAGCAAGTCAGGAGTCCGATTCACGTTCCATTTCCTTTAACTTCAACTGCACCCAGCGCACAGAAACCCCCAGTGAACGGGCCGTCAAAGTCCGATTGCCCCCGTACTTTTTTAAACGCCGTTGCAACAACAATTTTTCAAAGTCTTTCAAAGTCCCTTCAAAATGCTCCGGTTTTTCCCAATCGTCCAGAATAATGTGTTCCGCCGCAATACGTTTTCCTTCGCTTAAAATAATAGCCCGTTGAATGACATTTTGTAATTGGCGCACATTCCCGGGCCAGGAATAACGCTCCAATTTTTTAAGCGCTTCCGGTTCGAATCGTACCTGTTTTCCGCCGAATTGGTGAGCAAAATAATCGGCCAAAAGCGCCACATCGCCCAAACGATCCCGCAACGGCGGAACTGTGATGGGAAAAACGTTCAGGCGATAAAACAAATCTTCCCTGAAACGCCCCTGCTTAACCAGATCATGCAAATCTTTATTGGTTGCGGCAATAATACGCACGTTCACTTTTTTGACTTTCGTACTGCCCAGCGGAATAATTTCCCCGTTTTGAATCACCCGCAGCAGTTTGGCTTGTAAAGCCATGGAAATATCCGCAATTTCGTCCAGGAAAAACGTTCCGCCGTCGGCCACTTCAAATAATCCCTTTTTGTCGCTGACGGCTCCGGTGAAGGCACCTTTTTTGTAGCCGAACAGTTCGCTCTCCAGAAGCGTATCGGGAATACTTCCGCAAAATTGAGCCAAATATGGTTTGTCCTTACGTGCGCTTAACAGGTGAATAGCCTTGGCCGCCAGTTCTTTCCCCGTACCGCTCTCACCGTTGATCAGCACCGTAGCATCCGTTTGAGCCACTTTGCGCAACAAGGTTGAAAAAGTTTTCATGGCCGTACTCTGCCCCACGATTTCAGGCAAGGGGGCAAAAACATCCAATTCGTGACGCAAGGCCGCGTTTTCCCGTTGCAGTTCTTCCAGATGAATTATTTTTTCCAGAGCCAATGACACCATATTGGCAAAAAATTCCAGGAACTGTAAATTTTCTTCACTAAATTCCTGCCTCTGCCGACGGCTATCCGCCAGAATAACGCCCCAAATCCTGTTTTCGTAAAATATGGGTACGCCGATCACACTCTTAATATTTTGAATGCGCACGCTTTCGAACTGAGAGATTTGAGGATCACTTTGCACATCATGGTACAGACAGGGTTTTTCCTGTTCGATCACCTTTTGCAAAATCCCTGAAGAAAAGGCGGACAAATCTTTGATGCTCTCTTTTTGAATATTGCGAGCGGCAATAATGGTAAAAGAACCGTCGTGCGAACGATAGCGCACAAACAGGGCGCGTTCGGCTTTAATGGCTTCCACCACCAAATCCAGAGCATTCTCCACAAGATTTTGCCGAACCGTAACGGAATTCAGCATGCGGCTAATCCGATAGAGCGCGTCAAATTGTTCTTTGCGGATGGTTTTAATTCCTTGCAGTTCTTCCATTATTGCACCTGAAACGATTTGAACTTGGATCGGGCCCGGTTACCGAATTTGTCAATAACCCAGACGGCCCAGATGTAGTTATTGATAGGCGTTGTGCTCAGGGGAACATCCACTTGAACCGACGATGTTTTGGGAGGTAAACCGCTTTTTTGCCAGACCAATTGCGGGTCCGGCTCATCGGTACGCACTTCTACCGTGTAAGTGAATGAATATCCCGGTGTAATCGGTTCCCAATGCAACACGGGCCTGGAAGATACCACGGCATGGCTAAGCGGACTTTTGAGCTGCACCTCATCCCGAATGATGCGCCGGATTTCCGTGGTTTGCACCGTATCGGAATGCAGGAAAGCGTCTTTAACGATAATTTGAAAAGGATGACCGATTATCTCCTCCGCGGCATGCACGTGTAAAGCGGACATGGAAATGTGGAGTCGTTCAAAAAAACGATTGACACTATTATAGGTTAGAACGGTAGAAAATCCTAACGTGGCACTTTTGAACAACACGCTGTCGATATCTTTGTCGGAATCCGTAATACGGACTTTGACAAACAATTCCAAAATTTGAATATCCGGATAGCGATTGGTCAGGCTACTGTAAAAGATCAAAGAATCGAGATGCGGCAGGGCGTTAAGGTAGGTTTCACCATGCCAGGTTGTTTGGTTATCCCACCTTAAATACAGGGAATCGGGATGATAGCCCGGTTTGAAAAAGTGTAAATATCCGTTGTAACGGATCACATTTTTAAACTCGAACATGCCGTCGGGGCCGCTTAGAGTTGCCCGCTTGTCCTGCAGAAACAGAACTTGCACATCGGAAACGGGACGATGCGGCAACCTCAACGTGAACACCCGCCCGCGAATTTCCGAAAGTTCCCGATTGGGATTTTGCGCATCGAGAGGATTGTTGCGCGGTGCACTACAAGCATTAAACAAGGCCGCTAAAATTAAAAAAATAAAAAACACAGATTTTTTTAATGGGATCATAAAACCACGCTTAAATAGCTTCGATTTTCGACTGAATAATATAATTCCAAAGAAATTAAAGTACAATAAAAAAGAACACCTAATTTTAACAAATTTTAACTAAAGCCATCAAGAGATCAGAGACAATTTCCGTTTTGCCCCAAAGTTTCCTTGTTTATTTTTACTTACCTTTGTATTGATCCCTGTTAAAAATTTAACGATATTCCCCTAACATTTAAAGGAATAGGCATGAAGTCATATTGGAAAAATCCCTGGAAAACGCTCTCTTCCCGCGAAATCTATCGAAACAACTGGATTCGTTTGCGTGAAGATCAGGTCATTACACCAACCGGCACACCGGGAATTTACGGTGTGGTTGAAGCGCATCCGGCCATCGGCGTGGTGCCCCTAACGGAAGACGGCTACACTTATCTGGTAGGCCAATATCGCTACACGTTGAATGTTTATAGTTGGGAAATTCCCGAAGGAGGTGGTCTACCCGACGAAACCACCTGGGACGGAGCCAAGCGGGAATTGCAGGAAGAAACCGGTTTGAAAGCCCGCCAGTGGACGTACCTGGGCACAGCTTTCACCAGCAATTCTTTTACCAACGAAGTCGCTTATTTTTATCTGGCCGAACAGCTCAGTCAGGCCCAGGCTTTTCCTGACCCCACCGAAGAATTAGTCGTAAGAAAACTGCCCTTTAACGAAGCCTGGCAAATGGTAGTGGACAACACCATTAAAGACGCCATGTCGGTCATCGGATTATTGCGCGTCAAGATTCTTTTAGAGAAACGCGGGAAAAAATAAAAATATAAAATACAAAAAGTAGGAATCCGGCATGGGAAATAGGGGAATTGGGAATTGGGAATTAGGAATTAATCCGGTGGGAGCCGAATTTACGATCAATCGAAAGTCTTATTTCCAATCCGTCAGTAGCCGGATTTTCAATCCATCGGGCAAACGGGGCTGCACGGCAGAAAGACTGATGGCCGACCGGTTATGGACGTACTCTTTGGGGCCATCTGCACAAAAATCCACCCCTGCCCCTCCCTGCGAATGGCGCAGGGAGGGGGCCACCATATCGTTGATACGCACAGAATTGCGAAAGCCACCGCGCTTTTTATTCCTTCCCAACCACTGGTAGGGAAGGTGCCCGAGACGCAAGGCGTCGAGGGCGGAAGGG
>CAZHIZ010000121.1:0-10321 GCA_964532875.1 uncultured Caldithrix sp.
TAAACACATCACCAATCGGTTCTCGAGTGCCCTCCGTCTGAGCCGGAGAGCGTATTGAGAGAACCGTGGTCTGTTGCCTCGATACGTTTCCCCGCTGCAAGCGGGGCCCCACTCGGCAACCGGTTAGCAACAGCCGCCGGAATTGCCGGGGATAAATCCCCAATATTTTTGTGGAGGCATTTATGTCCACGAGCTAAAGCTCGTGGCAATTCAGCTCGTGGCAATTCAGCTGGTAGCAGTTCAGTCTGTGGCAGAAGGGAAGGGATTTAGGGGCGGGTAAGCCAAGGATTCCTTTTTCATTTTTCATTTGTCTTTTGTCTTTTGTCTTTACTGCACCCTTTCCGCCTTCGACGATCCGTCGAAAGCCGGATTTGCAATCCGTCGAAGCCATCTTTCCATCAAAAGGGAAGGCAAACCCGGCCTTTCCATTTGCCCAAAATTTTCTTTAACTGCACTCCCTTTCCAGCGAAAGTAGCAAGGATGAGGAAGATTCCCATGCAGGTTTCCGCAGAGACCGCCTACAATTTATCATGCCACTAGTTCCAAGTCCCAAGTTTCAAATTCCCGATTCCTAATTCCCATTCAACTCATAACTTACTATTAAATCATCCATCCTCCCCAATCCGTAAAGCGTATTCTTTGACCCCGTTCCTTGCCTTTTTTCCTCATTACATTTGGTGATTTTATTTTTTCCTGAGAAAATTACAACCAGATCACTAATGCCTCTTTGTCCGCAGACGATATTTAAAATGAATCCAAAAAAGAAAGTGCGCAATGGGACGAAGTAAAATTGCAAAAAATGAAAATTTTCCCGGTCAGAAAATTTTCGAATTTTTTCCTTCACATCTCTTATTTTTTCAAACTTCATTTCCTTAAATTGTGTACATTACAAATTGAACCTTGGTGAGTCGGACGTTCATTTGAAATTATTCGCTTAAGCACAAGGGGGCCTATCGTTGTTTGAGAATACTTTTGTTTCCATGCCCGTGGTCGAAAAAAAACATTTACATGCCATCCGAGAAGCATACGCCAATCCGGTCATAGGGATTACGGGGAATCTTGGTAAAACCACCACGTTAACCATGATCGAAGCCATTCTTTCCTCCAGAGGCAAGGTGTTGCGTCACCAAAACGGCAGCGGAGATGTGCGTAATAATTTACGTACCTTGAAAAAGCTTTCCATGGATTATGACTATGCCTTGTTCGAATTGGATTATTTGCGCGGCAAGCACTTTGTCGATCTGTTTCATCTGATCCGGCCCAATATCGGTATTGTTACCAATCTGGGCGACGCTCATCTTAATTATCTGGATCGCATGATAACCGTTGCGCTGGAAAAAACATCGTTGCTTAAATATTTGGAACAAGACGGCATTGCCATTTTGAACAAGGATGATGAACTGAGTTACAACATTGCCAAAAGCCTGAACACCCAACAAATTATCTTTTTCGGTCTTAACCGCCATGCCGATTTTTTTGCCTGCGATATCGAACAGTCCGGTCCCATGGGCATGCAATTTCGTTTGAACGATCACTTTCAACTGCAATTGCCCATTTACAGCATTCAAGACCTGTACAATTTTTTAGCCGCGGTAGCCTGTGTGTTTCATCTCGGCTTTGCCTTGGATGAAATCGTGGAAATTTTACAGACGCGCTTTACCATGCCGCCCGGCCGCGGGCGGGTTTTGCGCATCGGCTCGCATTATGTGATCGACGAAAGCTACATCGGTACACCACGTTCACTCAGCAAGGCGGCCCGCGTTTTAACCACCTTTGCCCCTTATTCCGAACAATTGGTGCTCATTGTTGGCGATATGGCCGATACCGGAATTAACGTGGAACAACAGCATTTGAATATGGGTTATTTCCTTTCGGCTTTACCCATCGACTTGTTAATTACGGTGGGTGAATATGCCCGCTTTATCGGCAAAGGTTTCAACATGATCAAATCGGAGAAAAAAGCGCTCTTTTCGGTCAACACGATTAACGAAGTCATGGAAGTGCTCGGACGGGAGCTGAAAGAAAACGGCACCATTGCCGTCAAAGGATTGGGAAATGTTGCGATGCACCGCATACTATCGTATCTTAAAAAGGAAAAGTGAGATGAGTGGTAGTAACGGACGATGGAGCTATGTTGAAAAAAGTCTTGATAGTATTATTTACGGTCATTGCGTTTACCGCTTTGAGCAGCCGGGCGCAGGTTCCCGGCAAATCGTCCATTTTCGATCGATGTGATCGTTTACTGGAAGACCTGCAAAAGAAAAACGCCGCCCTGTTATCCCCCCAAATGTACGAAAAAACACTCAAAATGTACAAAAAGGCCAGTAAGGATTACGACAAGGAAAATCCGGATATTCAACGGGTGACCAAACGACTGCGAGAGTGCGAAGAATTGGCCCTGCAAACCCTCAAGAATACGGATAGGGCCCAAAGTTTATTGGGCTTTACTCTGGAAATTCGCAACAAAGCACTGGATGCCGGCGCGCCCCAGTTTGCTTCCGAACTGTGGCAAAAAGCAGAAGACAAGTTGAAGGATGCGGCTGAAGAGTTGGAAGATGACGACGTGGACGACGCCAAAGAGGAAGCGCAAAAGGCCTCCGATTATTACACGCAGGCACGTTTGGAGTCCTTAAAAAATAATGTGCTTTCCGAAGCGCGTAATTCATTGCATCTGGCCCGGGAAGCACAGGCGGAGGATTTATGCCCCAATACCTTTAATGCGGCCAAAGATGCCATTAAAGAAACCGAAGGTTTGATCGTAGAAAATCCGGATGACTTGAGCGCCATTCGGCAAAAAGCCGACGAGGCGAACTACCTGGCGCGTCATGCTCTGTTTTTGGCCAAACAAATAAAGACAATCCGTAAAAGCAATGAGAACGCCGAAATGCTCTTGCTCAAATTCGAGGACATTTTGTCCACCATTGCCGAGCCGTTTAATTACCAGCCTCAATTTGACCGTGGTTTCGGTAAGCCCGTGGAAACGATTGTGGCCTACATTGCCAATTTGAAAAAAGAGCAAAAACGTTTGATGAATGAAAACGACAGTTTGAAATCGGCTTTAACCACATTACAGGAAAGAGAATCCGGCATTTCCGAAGCCTTGCGTAAAAAAATGGAATTGGAAGCAAAAATCAACAAGATCAAATCGTTATTTGCCAAGGATGAAGCCGAGGTGCGCGTTCAGGATGCCAACTTGCTCATCCGTTTAAGCGGTTTGAAATTTGCCCCGGGTCAGGCCATTATTCAACCGGAATATTTCTCTCTGCTTACCAAAGTGCAACGGGCTATTCACGAATTTCCTCAAAGTTACATTGTGGTGCAGGGGCACACCGATGCCACGGGGAATGCTTACAAAAATAAATTGCTTTCCGAAAAACGGGCCCAAGCCGTAAAAGAATATTTACAGGCCAATTTGTCCCTGGATGCCAACCAAATTCAGGCCATCGGCATGGGTGATCAAAAGCCGATTGCCAGCAACAAAACGGCCGAAGGTCGGGCGAAGAACAGGCGCATTGACATTTTCATCGCTTTGCCCAAAGAAGCCGCACCATCCGGTCAGTGACGGGTTAGGCGCATTGTTGCGCTTCACTTTCGTACCATCAAACAGGCCGAAGCCGATGAATTTTGTTTGCTTTCGAATTTAATTGTGCCACCCCGTTTTAACGGGGTTTTTTATTGGCATCCGCCTGACCCGGGACGTTTGTAATGGACAATGATCTCCCGGGCCATTATTACATTTTTATTCATCAGCGAACTTTTTTATATTTGAAAAACAATTGATTACAGGGTAAACAATGGCCGATAACAATACAAAAATACAAATTTTACCTGAAAATTTAGCCAACAAAATCGCTGCCGGCGAAGTGGTGGAACGGCCGGCTTCGGTGGTTAAGGAGCTGGTCGAAAACGCCATCGACGCACAGGCGGATCACATTCGCATCATCATCGAAGAAGGCGGCAAAAAACTGATTCAGGTTATCGATAACGGGCAAGGCATGAGCGAAGCGGATTTGCCTTTGGCTTTCGAACGGCATGCTACCAGTAAAATCCGCTCTCAAAACGATTTGGAGCATATCGAAACACTGGGCTTCCGAGGCGAGGCTCTGCCCAGTATTGCTTCCGTTTCGCAGGTGGAAATTCGCTCACGGCGTTCCGAAGATGCCATGGCCACGGTCTATTTGTTGGACGGAGGGCGCAATCCCCGTTTGAAAAAAGCAGCTGCCAACAAAGGCACCAGCATTGCCGTCCGAAATTTGTTTTTCAATACGCCGGCCCGAAGGCAGTTCTTGCGCAGCGACAATGCCGAAATCCAACAGATTTTAACCGTGCTCAAACGTTTCTTTTTGGCCTATCCCGATATCACGTTTGATTTAACCATTGACGGGCGGGAAGTGTACCACCTAAAGGCCTCCGATGTGGGGCAACGGGTTCAGGAAGTATTGGGTGCGGCCATTTTTCGCGGTATGTTAAAAGTAAATGCCAGTTTGGGCGGGGTGGAATTGCGCGGTTTTGTCAGTCGGCCCGATGTGGTACGTAAATCGCGCGGTTTTCAGTTTCTTTTTTTAAATGGTCGGCCCATCATTTCCAAATCATTGAATCATGCCGTTTTTCAGGCTTACGGAAATTTAATTCACGCAGGCGAGTATCCCATTTATGTCTTGTATTTGGAAATGGATCCGGGTTTAGTGGATGTGAATGTGCATCCAACCAAAATGGAAGTCCGTTTTTCCAATGATCGCAGTTTGTACTATTTTACCATCAATACCGTGCGCAAAGCCCTGAGCGACGAAGGAGTTATCCCGGAATTTAGCAGTACGCCCGAAGGCAGCGCCCTGCAACAGGCCATTAACAAAGAGCAGCAACCGCGGCAAATTATCGAAGAACTGCGCCATAAAAAACGCTACATGGGACGCTATTCCGGAGCACAATTAAGTTTGGCCTATTTTGCGGATGAAAATGAAGCGGGGCAGCAAGAAAATCCCACGGAGCAAACGACCGCAGCGTCAAGCGATACGGATCGCGCGCCCATGCCACCGGTAGCCGGGCGTGCCACGCAACCGGACGTCCAATTCTGGCAATTGCACAACCGCTACATCATTTCGGAAATCAAAAGCGGCATGGTCATTATCGATCAGCATGTGGCACACGAACGGATTTTGTTCGAGCGTATTTTAAAAGTTCTCAATAAAGAAGGACTGGGCTACGGGCAAAAATTGCTATTCCCGCAAAAATTAACCTTGAATTACGAAGACTTCATGATCTTCAAAGAAATTAAAGACGTATTGAACAAAATCGGATTCAGCATCAAGGTTTTTAGCGGAACAACCATCGTCATCGAAGCCATGCCTTCGGATGTGAAAGTGGGGCGCGAATCTCAAATATTGCTGGATATTATCGACTATTACAAAAACGAACCTTTGACGGATTTCAATCATATTGAAAAAGTGGCTGCGGCCTACGCCTGCAAAAATGCCGTTAAGTCGGGCGAGAAATTGTCACAAACCGAAATGCAAAATCTGGTGGATCAACTATTCGCTTGCGAAACGCCGTTCTTTTGCCCCCACGGACGCCCGGTGATCGTGACGATTGATCTGGAAGAACTGGATCGCAAATTCAAACGGATTTCCTGAGCGCAATCGTACGAATTTTCTGGACGAGGCGGTTAAACAAGAAAGTGTGGTAGTGTGCGACGAACCGTTCATTTTATTGTAGGACCTACGGGCATCGGTAAAACCTTTTTATCACAGCTCATTGCGCAGAAATTGCCCGTGGAAATCATTTCGGCCGATTCGCGGCAGATTTACCGTTACATGGATATCGGCACGGCCAAACCGGATCGTTCGTTCCGGGAACGGGTGGCGCACCATTTTATCGATATCTGTGATCCGGACGACTACTACAGCGCCGGGATTTTCGGTAGGCAGGCCAGAAAGGTTGTGAATGACATTTTTTCCCGGGGGGCGCTGCCGCTGGTAGTCGGCGGATCCGGTTTTTACATCAAGGCTCTAACGGACGGCATTTTTGAATTCGAAGTTAAGGATGAACAGGTACGCCAACAACTGGATGAACGGGTTAAAGCGCAGGGACTGGCCGCCCTGTATGCGCAGTTGCAAAAAGTCGATCCGGAATATGCCGCCAAAATCAGTCCCAACGATCGTCAGCGTATTTTACGCGCTCTGGAAGTGTTTGAAGTAAGCGGAAAGCCTTTCTCGTTTTTCCATCGGCAAAAACCAGAGGCGGCGGATTTCGAGCCTGTGCTTTGGGGACTGGACATGGAGCGCAGTGCTTTGTACCGCAGAATCAATCAACGGGTGGATGACATGTTGGCGCAGGGTTTAATCGATGAGGTCAGGAGCCTTTTGCAAAGAGGTTACGATGCCTCGCTAAACGCTTTGAATACCGTGGGCTACAAGGAAGTGATCGAATATCTGCACGAGCGCCTGTCTTACGAGGAAATGCGGGAGTTGATCAAACGCAATTCGCGGCGCTACGCCAAACGGCAACTGACCTGGTTTCGGGCGGACAAACGCATTGTTTGGCAATCGGTGGAAACAAGTGCCGATCTAGAACAATTGGCAACAAAGATCATCTCCCGGATGCAACCATAAAAGGACGGCTTCAGCAGAAAATGAGACAAGGGCATTACCGAAAGGCATTTGTTCATTAATCGTTGCCGGAACTTAACGGTACAAAACACGGATGAGGGCTCTTTTAAGAATTCCATTTTAGCGGATTCCGGAAAGTCCGTGAACCCAATCCGGTATTACTTACATTGGCAAATATCGCTTGATATTGAAATGAAGAAGGAGTTCGCATGAACCGTACACTGGCCATCATTAAACCGGACGGCGTTCAGGCCGGCCTGATCGGTGAGATCATCAAACGGATCGAAAACGAGGGATTGCGCATTGTGGCCATGCGCATGGAAAAATTGGATGCACGCAAGGCCGAAGGTTTTTACTATGTGCATCGCAACAAACCGTTTTTTAGCAGTTTAATCGAATACATGACGTCGGGTCCGGTGGTGCTGATGGTTTTGCAAGGGTACGATGTCATTCGGCGCTGGCGAACATTGATGGGAGCCACCGATCCTCGGAAAGCCGCCCCAGGTACCATTCGCGCCGACATGGGCAGCAGCATCGAACGCAACGTGGTGCACGGCTCGGATGCCCCGGATTCGGCGATTTACGAAATCAATTATTTTTTTAAAGGTACGGATTTTGTGGAATGAGGGCATAAGGCAATGAAAGCGCAAAAGCACACGATCTTAGGAACCGCCGGTCACATCGATCACGGTAAAACGGCTCTGATTCGCGCTTTAACCGATATCGATACCGATGTTTTAAAAGAGGAAAAAGAGCGCGGGATTACCATTGAGCTGGGCTTTGCCTACTGGAAAGACAATATTACCATCATTGACGTTCCGGGCCATGAAAAATTCATTAAAACCATGGTCGCCGGGGTAAGTACCATCGATTTGTTTCTGCTGGTGATTGCCGCGGATGACGGTATTATGCCCCAAACGGTGGAACATCTGGATATTTTGCGGTTTTTCGGAGTGCGTCAGGGGATTGTGGCCCTGAATAAAATCGATTTGGTGGATGAAGAATGGCTGGAATTGATGCAGGGTGAAATTCGTTCCTTTTTGGACGAGCGGGGCTACGAGCAGGTGCCCGTACTGCCCGTTTCGGCGGTGACGGGTCAGGGCGTTGCTGACCTGCGCCAAACACTTTTGCAAAAAATAGAACAAATCGAACATGCGGAAAACAACCGGCCCTTTCGGCTGAATGTGGATCGTAGTTTTACCATTCGCGGTGCGGGTACGGTCGTTACCGGAACGGTTCTTTCGGATAAGATTGAGGTGGATGATGTTTTAACCGTTTTGCCGTTGGCCAAAAGTGTGCGTGTACGCGGGGTTCAGGTCCATCAAAAAGATGTTTCAGCCGCCTATCTCGGGCAACGTGCGGCCGTTAATTTAAGCGGAGTAAAAAAAGAGGAAGTGCAGCGGGGCAGCGTGCTTGTGCAAACGAACGCACTCCTGCCCACGCAGGAATTTTTGGCTCTGCTTCACACGGCCAGCGAGGTGCCCATCAAATTAAAACGCCATCAGGAAGTTCGCGTCCATCTGGGAACGGCAGAACTGTTGGGGCGCATGACCTGGTTTGATGATGAGACCGTTTTAAGGCCTAAAGCCGACTTTCATGTGCGGATTCGCCTGGAAAAATCCGGAGTGTGTGCACCGGGTGACGCCGTGCTGATTCGGACGGTTTCTCCTGCGCATACGGTGGCCGGCGGCCGGGTTTTACAATTGAATCCTCCCCCCTTTGGACGCATCAAAGTGGAGTGGCCAAATTATTTTTCCGTTCTGGAGCAGGGCACATTAAAAGAAAAAATCGAGCAATATATGCATTGGAGCGGATTCAGGGTTCATGATACGCAAAGCATTGCCCAACATTTTTTTGAAAAACCGTCCGTTATCGAAAGCGCGTTGCAGCGCCTGACCAAAGAGAAAAAAGTCCAGCCGTTCGAGTACCACGGTAAAACCTATTTTATTTTACAAAGCGCATTAAATGAAGCCCAGGAAAAATGGCTAAGCGCCATCAGGCGCCAGGCCACGGGGATTCATGCCGAAAAAGGATTCAATAAAAACGAATTGCTGAACCTGTTCGAAAAATTACACGGGGAGCCCATCTTCTTTGAGCGTTTGCTGCAACGGACGGTGAACCGCGGTCAATTGGTAGTCATGGGTGAAAATTATTTCTTAGCGGATCAGGCTCAGGCCGGCAAACGGCAAGAACGACGGGCCGAAATTTTAAATGCCTTGCAGGACTACGCTTTTGAAGCACCGACTTTGGAAGAATTGGAGAGCAAATTGGGCATGGAAGCGGAAGTGCTTAAGATCGGTTTGAACGATTTGCTAAAAAACGGTCTGGTGCATTCCTTGCACGGTAAACGTTATTTGCATGCAGATTATTTTAAGCGCATCATCGACTTTTTAGGCAACCATTTCGCACAAAACGAAGAATTAACGATTGCCGACATGAAAAACTTTTGCAAAACAACGCGTAAATATCTGATTCCTCTTATGGAATATCTGGATCAAAAGCAGTTTACCCGCCGCAACGGGGATGTGCGCGTTAAAGGCCCCATGTTAAAATAAAGCGGAAAAGGCACGTTTTGGGCAAAAAAATCGTCTCGATTATTTTGTTGGCTCTGGCGGTCGCATGGCTTACCGCTCCCTACGTGTGGCAAGTGATTACTTCCTTGAAACCCACGGGCGAATTGGCCCGCATTCCGCCCGTTTTGCCTTCCCGTCTGGATTGGAGCCATTACGCCGCCGTTCTGCAAAACGGAAATTTTCGCCGATTTATTTTGAATAGCTTTATTGTGGCCGGGCTGACTTCATTTTTGTCTCTGTTGTTGGGTTCCTGGGCTGCCTTTGCCACGGCACGTTTTCGATTGCCCTTTAAACCGCTCCTGTTGAGTGTTATCCTGGGCGTTTCCATGTTTCCGCCCATTGCCATTGTCAGCCCTTTGTATTTGATGATTCGTGCCGTGCATTTACGCGATACCTACTGGGCTCTAATTTTACCTTACAGTTCATTTGCCCTGCCTTTTATGGTCTGGACGTTGCACAATTTTTTTAAACAGGTACCGGAAGAAATCATGGAAGCGGCCCGACTGGACGGCTGCAATTTGTGGCAGCTTTACCGCAATGTGATTTTGCCCTTAAGCAAACCGGCCCTCTTTACGACCGCGATTTTAGTCTTTATTTTTGCCTGGAACGAATTTTTATTTGCTCTAACCTTTACCTCAACCCCCAGAGCTCAAACTATTCCCGTGGGTATTGCTTTATTTCCGGGCATTTACGAAGTTCCTTGGGGCGATATTGCCGCAGCAACCATTGTGGTCACCCTACCTTTGATCATCTTAGTGGCCATCTTCGAGCGACGCATTATTTCCGGTTTGACCGCCGGAGCACTAAAACAATAGGGCCGGGATGGGAGGAAGACAAAAGAAAAAAGAAAAAAGAAAAAACATTGCTCGCCCAATTCTAAATCACTTCCTTAATCCAATGGGGAAGGGACTTTAAGGCTTTGCGGATTTATTGGAGTTGAGAATTTTACAACGGTCAGAAAAGGAAGTTTGTGAAAGGCAAAATGCGCGGGCGGGATGGGTTTTAAAGGTTGAATCGTTGAATGGAAAATGGTTGAATGGGAATTAGGAATCGGAAATTTGGAACTTGGGACTTGGAATTAGTTACAGGATAAATTGTAGGCGGTCTCTGCGGAAACCTGCATGGGAATCTTCCTCATCCTTG
>CAZHIZ010000122.1:0-3355 GCA_964532875.1 uncultured Caldithrix sp.
TCCGGCTACTGCCGGAGCAATTTCCCCCGTGGCGGAATCCCGCTCTTGCGGGGTTGCCAATTCAGCCACTGACGAATTGAAAACCCGGCTTCTGACGGACCAGTTCCCAATTCCAAATTCCCAATTCCTAACCCGGCAAAGCCAGAACTAAAAAATATCCTGCCAAAAAATGGCAGAAAACAACTTATCAGATCATAGTGCCAAACGTTCAAAAATCTTTTTAACCGAAATGCGTTGTGCTCTTAATAGCGAAAATGTTTTATTTTTTCTCCTTTATGCCCGATCTCCGTCATGGCTTCGATACCGATTTGCAGATGCAATTCGCTAAAAGTTTTCGTTACGTATTCGTCGGACTCCTCGGTTTTAATGCCTTCGGGGGCCATGGGCAAATCCGAGACGAGCAACAGGGCACCACGGGCGATTTCGTTGGCATGGCCCACAATGAAGATGGTGGCCGTTTCCATATCGATGGCAATGGCCGAAATGCGGCGTAAATACTGTTTAAATGCATCGTCCCATTCCCAAACACGACGGTTGGTCGTGTACACCACACCGGTGCGATATTCCTGCCCGTGCTGCAAAATTTTATTGGAAACAAATTTGTGCAGTTTAAACGAAGGTAAGGCCGGTACTTCGGGCGGGAAATAATCGTTGCTGGTTCCTTCACCGCGGATGGCCGCAATGGGTAAAATAAAATGTCCGATTTCCGTGGATTTTTTCAAACCGCCGCATTTACCCAAAAACAAAACCCCTTGCGGGTTGCGTGCCGAGAGTAAATCCATTATGGTAGCCGCATTGGGAGAGCCCATGCCATAATTAACTATGGTTAATCCGGCGCTATTGGTTGCCGTTTGCATGGGGCGACCTTCGCCCTGAATATCGCAACCGAAGCGTTCGGCAAACATGGTTACATAATTTTTAAAATTAGTTACCAGAATGTAATCACCGAATCGGTCAATAGGAGTGCCCGTGTAACGCGGCAACCACATTTTGGCCAGTTCATATTTGCTGATTTGCTTTTCCGTAGGCTGATTTTTTGCAACAGACATGCCTGCTCCGCCATTGCTTTTTAAAACAAATGTACGAATTGATTAAATGCGCGGCAAAATTAAATGGCTGTCCCCATGCAAAACATCCCCGGATCGTAAACACGGGGCGATGGAACGGTATGACAAAAAAAGAGACGGGTGATGCGCATGCTGTGAAAAGTCAAGGATTAAGAGTAGCCGTATTCCTCTGAAAGCGGAATACGGCTTCTGACAGAATATTTACCCTTCACCCTTGCACCCTTGACTCTTAACACTTAACGAAAAATAATCAGAGATTCGTAATTTTAATAAGGGCTTCCCCTCTTATTTTTTATTTTGTATTTTGTATTTGATATTTTGCCTTGAGTATTCGACCGAAAGTTCGATCCTTCCTGATGATAGCCCCTTCCGTCAAATCATGATTGGAGACATGCGGGCTAAATGCGAATCATTAAATTCAGGCCTAAAAACAGGCCTTCCGAATGAGTCGGCCACAGGGCGTTTTTCATGGCATACGAAAAATCCAGACTGATGTAATGAAAATCCAGACCGGCACCAAAACCCATGATAAAACCCGAATTGCCGCCCAATGAAATACCGGAACGCAAGGGCAGCCATCTCAGCGGTTTGTATTGCACGCCTAGTCCCAAACGGGGCGTCGTCGAATTTCCGAAAACCTTGTTCAGGCCTTGTTTCCATTCGGACGTAAAGACCAGATTGGGGCGAAAATAATAGGCCACGCCCAGTCGGAAAAAGGAAGGCACTCCGCTTGAAAAGGGATCGATCGTTAAAGTTGTGTCCACGGAATGCTCGAATGATGACGAAGAACTATCCGGATCCACATAATACGTTGTGTTTTGCGTTTCTTCCATTAACACCCGTTCGGTGTTGGTACTAAAATTGATTTTGCCCCCTACATTCATAAAGCTAAGAGAAACAAACCATTGATTTTTGTACAAACCCGAAATGCCAAAATCGTAGCTACGCCCTTTACCGGCCGGCGTAGCATTTTCGGGATACGAAACGCGTACGCTGTTCTGGGTGTGTAAATCCAATGTCTCATAACTATCGTATTGAGTTCGTTTCAAATAGGCCTGCGATTTTTCCACCTGCGCCACACCCAGAGCCATGTAATAATTAATTCCGACACCGACAGATAAGAACGAGATATCCGGTACATATTTTTTTATGGGCACGGGGTACGCATAGCCCAGAGTAACCCCGACTGCGCTAAAAGCGGCCCCCTGTAAAATTTGCGGATAGTTCAACGTGTAATCGCGGGTAATATCGTCTCCATTGAGAAGGCGTCTTAAAATATCCTTCATCGGACTATTTTGTATTCTACCGAAAACAACCGGACGAACGGCCATGGCAAAATTATTAAAGGCCAAACCGAAAACATTCATGTTGATATCCGAGTTCAATTTCCAACCGTCATCGGGAATCAAATCCAGAAACGAATCTTTCTTTTTTTGATCCCAATAATTTTCTTTACCCCCTGTAACAAAATAATCCTGATAGGTGCGATAACTGAAGCTATTGTTAAACACCTGGATATTCGAACCGATTAAATTCAATTCCAGCACATTGTTTCGGGGAACGGCTACATTGGCCGGATTGTAACCCAAGGCATGAACGCCACGGCTTAAAGGACCGTAATTACCGGCAAACCCCAACCCCACTCCGTCAAACTCCTGAGCATAAAGTCCAACGCTTAATAACAAAATGATTAAATATCTTTTCATGGTTCTATGCTCCGCTTATTTATTTAAATCCACTCTAAACTTCAGTTGGAAATAGGCATCGAATCCAACCGTATCATCGGTTTGCACCACTACTTTTTTGTCTCCCGTCGGTAAAAAGGTAACTGTCTGTTGCAGGTAAATGGGGCTGTACTTAAAAAGCTGGGCCTGATTATGCGATATTCTGATTACCACTTCATTCTCGGTTGGCGTTTGCACGTAGCCGTTTTCATCCACCCGGCCGGCCTCAATATTGGCCTTGATGACCATCTTTCGGGTGGAATCCGCAATGACGTCGTTTTGCAGTTGCATGGAATCCGCAGCCAAAATCAGCATGATATTGGTTCCGATCGGTGTCCCGTTGGAAACATTCAGATGCAAGGTTAGCTGGGATAAATCATCCGTAATACGTTGACGCATATCCGAATCAATATCCTCTTTTTTGATGCTATCCACATCCGTTTTAAAAACCAACGGTTGGGTTAGACGATACGACAAAGGCGACTCGATTAGAAATTTGGAACGAATGCCATCGTTGACCCTAACACTACCCTGACCTTCAACCGTAGCCTGGCCGCTTACCGT
>CAZHIZ010000122.1:3455-10269 GCA_964532875.1 uncultured Caldithrix sp.
ATATCGATGGTTTCCGGTGTAATCTCCTGCACAATGGGCGCCAAAATACCGGCAATTTCTTCGAAATAAATGGCGGTGGATTGTACGTTGATTTTCAAACCGTCGTTTTCCGATATCTTCACAATCCGATCTCCCGATCCCACGGTAGCTTGCACTTTAATGGCAATGGAATCGATGGGTTGCTCGGGATGATCCGCATTGACAATGCGCCAGCCGCCTAAATCAATGGGCACAATTCTGTTAGCTTGTGCCTGTACATTTAAATCGATCGTTTTAGGCTCACCGTTGCGGGTGATATTGGGGAGTTCAATATGTAAATCGGTTTCAATATTGGAATTATTCCGAATGTTCAAATTAATGGTTCCGGAAGAGATCTGGGCATTAATGATTTTGTGCTCATTCTGCGGTAAGGCAATTTTCTGATCTTTTGAAAAGGATTGCGTGGGTATTTTGGCTTCGGCTTCGCTCACTTCAAGATTCTTGATAGTCAGCACGGTGTAACAGGTACCGTTGCGCATGTCATTATTAATTACCGTGGCCGTATCGCTTCCCTGAATGGGAATGGTGTATTTCAATAAAAAGTGATTGGAAATATCTTTATTACTTAAATCGACTTCATTGCTTTGCACAACACTGTACGGTTTGATGGGCTGGTTAAAGTGAATATCGGCAATCTCGATTAACGAATCTCCCGTATCGTTGTAAATGATAATATCCATGCCTTCTTTGAAAGAAAGGAATAATTCATTATGAAAAGTTAAGGAAATCGATCCTCTTTTAATATGTGCGCTTTTGTAGAAATCGTAATTTACCGAATCGGCGGCCGGACTGATCGTTCGGTCCGGATACGGCGGGATGGTATCGTATTGCGTTATTTCCGGAGGCAAAAGGTCGTTTAAAGTAAAAGAAGGGGATTTAACATCCGAAACATCTTTTAATTTGATCGTTCCTATCTGGGACTCAAAACTTTGATCGATGCCATCAATACTTAAATCTTCCTGACTCACACGCACCCAGTCGGTCGAATCCTGTAATTTGAATTTTACAATGGGATGCCCGTTGGTGGTATCCGCAACTAAAGTGGAATCGTTGATAATTTTTTCCAAATTCACCTTCTTTAAGGGAAGATAAAATTTCCAGGATGTATCCCAGGAAGGCAAATCCGGTTGATTAAAACTACACGCCGCCATAATAATTAATATTATGAGAAGGGCCATGCTTTTTTTGAACATCTTCTTCTCTCCTGATTAGACTGTTTTTACTTTCTTTCTAATTCGACACGTTTTATATTCCCTTTAAAAAGATTCCGTTCTAATTAAGAAAATGGACAAATCGATGCAAGGATTCCATGAGGTAGAGCACAAAGGAGATGTTGCTCTGGAAATATTCGCTGAAACGTTAGACCAGTTGTTTTTCCAGGCCGTACGGGCTTTTTATTCCGTTTTGCTACCGGATATTGATTGGGAACGTAGAAAGAAATCGGGCAGGGCTCTTGAAATAACCGTTAAGGAAGATACGGCCGAGAGTGCTTTGATTTCTCTTTTAAATGAATTGAATTTTCTTTTCTCCGTTAAAAAAATCATGGCATGGCCTGTTGAGCGAATTTTTCTTAATCGGAACTCTTTTTTTGAGATTAAGATGGTGGCCAGACGCATTAAAGTTCCGTTAGATTGGTTGGCCAATGCAACGGAAATTAAAGCCGTTACCTATCATGAAGTGCATATCGAACATCAGGCGGGACAATATAAAGTCCGTTTGATTTTTGATCTTTAGAGGTGACCTCCACAGGGAGAAATAAAAGGTAAGGCCCGGGAAAAGGGCAAATTGATTGAACAGGTAAATGGTTAATTCGGAAGCGCTTTCTAATTTCATATTCCCAATTTCTATTTACCCGCAACGCTTGACTTTCACACGAAACAAAAAATCCGTTTCTGAGAAATCGTATCGAATGGACAAGTAGGCGATTAACCTTAACGAGTAAACGCATTCCTTTATTTTGGGGGAAAAATTATTTTTTTATGGGGAGTTCAAAAATGATGCGGTTACCCACCGTATTCTTTTCATCAAGATACATTTTTCCGCCATGCGCTTCAATGGCCAAATTGCAGAAGGTTAGTCCCAGGCCTCTCCCTACACGATACCCTTCTTTTTTGATTTCCACCTGGCGGAATTTATTAAAGACATTATCCCCGTATTTCAGGGGAATTTGTTGGCCGTAATCATGTACCGATACTCCGATCATTGTATCGGACTTAAATGTCTCCACATCCACCCGTCCGTCGGAAGCCACATTGGCAATGGCAAAACCCAACAGATTGTCAAGCACCCGTTCCATGACCGAAATATCCATTTTAATGTAGGGCAGTTGATCGGCCAATTTCACATTAAATTCTTTGCCGGCAAATTCCGGAAAATCTTTTAATTTTTGTATGCTCTTTTCCAGCACATCGTTCAAATTGGCCAAATCGAGTTTAAGGCTCATGGAGCCACTTTCGATTTTAGTAATATCGATCAGGTTCATGACCATGCGCAACAGGTTTTGCGTACTGCGATCAATACGGGAAACATATTTTTTCAAAGTCCCCATTTGTTCGTCCAGGCCCATGGAAAGCATTTGCAGATTTCCCTGAATGACGAAAATGGGATTTTTCATATCGTGAACGATCAGATGATTCAATTCTTCCTTAAATTGATCCATGCGAATCAATGCTTTATTCTTTTCCTCCAGCTCCCTGTTTTTCCGTTCCAACTCGTCATGATACTTTTTGATGCGTAACAGGGATTTGACTCGGGTCAATAATTCAATATTCTCAAAAGGTTTGGAAATAAAATCATCGGCACCTGCTTCCAGGCTGCGGATTTTACTTTTCAAATCTTTTAAGGCGGTGATCATAATGATGGGAATAAAATGGGAGTAATGGTTCTTTTTAATGCGCTCACATACCTGAAATCCATCCATCTTGGGCAGCTTGATATCCAATAAAATAATATCCGGATGGTCGCTTTCCACCAGGCGTAACGCCTCTACCCCGTCGTGTGCGGTGATAATTTGATAATTTTGCGGCTTAAGGAAGTAGGCAATAAGATCTACATTCTCTTTATCGTCATCGACAATCAGAACTTTTGGTTCTCGATCCATTCTGTTTCTCTTCTAATAAATTTACCCGAAGACCAAATTATACATTCGTTTCAAGAAATTCAACTAATTTACGCATAGATCATTTTGTTGATTTCTTTGCGCAATTTGGCCATTGTCTCCGAATGGATCTGAGAAATACGCGATTCCGATACGTTTAGAATTTTGCCGATTTCCTTAAAGGTCAGCTTTTCGTAGTAGTACAGAGTGATGGCTAACCGGGTTTTCTCGGGCAATTTTTTAATGGCTTTTAGTAACACTCTCTTCATCTCTTCTTCTTCTATTTTTTCGTCAACTCTTACATAATCATTGTCTTCAATCAAATCGTACAAATTTTGTTTGCCATTGTTGTCCAGCGGTTTGTCCAAAGAATAAAGAGTGGCGGAATTCATCTCGCGACGGATATTTTTAATATCGCGATCATTGAACCCCAAACCGTTGGCAACTTCCGCTTCGGTGTAATTGCCGGCAAATTTTTGCTCCAACTCCGCGCTTTTATCGCGAAAGGTGTTAAGCTTGGCCCGCAAAGAACGCGGAATCCAGTCCAATTTCCGCAACTCATCGATAATAGACCCTTTGATGCGCGGGATGGCGTACGTTTCGAATTTAATGCCGTAATTGGGATCAAAACGTTCGATCGCCTCGGCCAACCCCACAATGCCTATCTGGTATAAATCGTTTTCTTCAAGAGCCTGGGGATAATTTTTAATCATTTTACGGACAACATATTTGACCAGCCCAAGGTAACGAATTAAGAGTTGCTGTCTTGATTTAAGGTTGTTGTTGTTTTTGTAATCAAACCAAACGGAATCGATAGCATTCTGCATCATTCTGCGCTCCTCCTAATTTTTTTTCTTGTTTTGTCCTTTATATGGCATTTTCCATGCCAATTTTTGGGAACGGTTCTTAAAAGTCATTATTAACCTATTGATTTATCATAAATTAAGACAATGTATTTTTTTTAAGTCAAAAAGTTGGTTTCTCATACACAAGGCAAAAATTGTCCACATACGCAACAATTTTGTGTTGATTTTTTGGGCACCATTTTATTGATAATCTCAATTACATCTCGTTTTCCGGCGGGTACAATTGATGATTAAATCCTTTTAAATTGATCGTGGGTATTGATTCATTTAAATGATTTTACTATTCTATAAGTATATGCATAAATTTACGATTTGATTAAGCGAACTCTGGGCTTGGCACAGAAACTTTTTCGGAAAAGTGAAACGCATGGGAATAACCAATTCGTTAAACCAGAAAATTGGTAGGAACAGATACATCAAACGAAGGAGAATCTCCATGAAATCCCGATCAATTTTTTTAGGCCTATTTTTTTTATTTTTAGGCGTCACCTTTGTATCCGCCCAAATGATGGACCCGTTTAATCAGGAGAACAAAAGTCAATTCGACGGCGGATTGGGAATGACCTGGATTAACGGCAAACCGTACACCACCATTACGTTAACCCCGGAATTTGCTTTTGGCAAATTCGGTATGGGTTTGAATATCGAACTTCTCTTTAATAATACGGAGGGTTTCAAATTCCGTAAAACCGGATGGGACAAAGGTGCCGGCGCTTTGCGTATGATCCGTTACATTCGTTGGGGGCATAAAAACGATCCCTTTTACACCCGTATCGGTACATTGGATCAGGCTATTTTAGGACACGGCTTTATTATGGGCTATTACACCAATGAGGCGAACTACGATTACCGCAAAATCGGCCTGGCATTGGATCTGGATTTTAAAAGCTACGGCTTCGAAAGCGTAACCAGTAATTTGGGTAATCTGGAAATCGCCGGAGGCAGAATGTATGTCCGGCCATTGCACTTTACCGAAATACCCATTTTGAAAAACTTTGAAATGGGGGCAACCTACGTGGGCGATTTCAATCCCGATGACCGTAAAAAAACACATGACGGCGTTTACGAATGGGGTGTTGATGTGGGCTTGCCCATCATTAAATCGCGCCTGTTTAATACGACCATTTATGCGGACTACGCCAAAATAAACCGACACGGCGACGGTAAAACCGTGGGCATTTTGGCTTATGTGCCCAATGTAATCGGTTTATTCGGTATTTATGCCAAGTTAGAAAAACGCTTCTTGAATCCGGGATTCTTGCCGGATTATTTTAACAGCATGTACGAATTGGAACGGAATCCCTTGCCGGCCAGCCATTACGGTGTCTTGGATCCTCGGGCTACCGTTCTGACCAAAGAAGATTATTTGAGCTACGTGGGTAAGTCGGAAGGTATTTTCGGCGAATTGTCCGGACAGATATTGGGTAAAATTCGTTTGGTGGGTAATTACCAACACAATACGGGATTAGGCAAAAGCGGCATTCTGCATTTGGAAGCCCGTAGCGCCGATTTGGTCCCCAATATCCAGTTAAAATACACCTACGACAAAGTGGGCATTGAAACGTTCAAAGATGTATTCACATTGGATTATCGATCGGTTGCTCAGGCCATGATCGGCTATCGTACGTATAAATATATTGTGATATCCATGGTTTACCGCTGGAATTTTATTTACGACGAACAAACACACGAATACAAAACACAAGAACGCATTATGCCCCAGATTAGTTTTTCCATGCCTTTTTAAATTAAGGCGCAGGAACCTATTTGAATTTCGCGTTACCCGTACAAAAATCCGATACGGGTAACGTTTTTATTCTTTATTTTCAATTGCAAAAATATTTGTTCTTAAAAAATTTTTTATTAGATTCTTTAGGTGTTTTTTAAGCACATTGTTGGGCTTTTAATCGGTGTGTAATTTAATCAAGGGGGCGGGGTATGGGCTTGAAAGAGGTTTTAATCGATTGGATTTACGAACCTGTTTTATCTTTCATCGCACCGGCAGTATGTATTTCGTGCGGTGAACCGTTAAGCGGTAATGAAAAAATAATTTGTCGGCACTGTTTTCAGAAAATTCCCACTCTTTCCGACGATTACCTACAAAATCTCAAATCCGAAATTGCCACGCCTTATTTTGACGATTTAATCGTACGATTTGAATTCAGTCCCATATTCCAACAATTAATTCATCTTTTAAAATATGAACGCTTTTCAGGCGTGGCCCCTATCTTGGCCCAGAGTCTGGCAGAATTCATTCCTCTTAATTTTGATTTGGTAACCGCCGTACCGTTAAATCCCAGCCGTTTAAAAGAACGGGGCTACAATCAAAGCGCGCTTTTAGCCCGGCATCTTTCCCAGATAACTCGGATTCCCTTTGATGAATCCGTATTAAAACGTCTGCGCAATACCCCATCCCAAACCAAACTCTCCCGATCCGAACGCCAGGCAAATGTGCGGAATGCATTTGCAGCCTTAAAAGACATGGAAGGTAAGCGCATCCTTCTAATCGATGATGTGGTAACCACCGGCAGTACATTAAACGAATGCGCCCGTGTTTTAAAAGAAGCAGGTGCACAAAAAGTAACCGCTGCAGCCCTGGCTACACCCGTCGATTTTTTTCAGAGCAGTCGATTGGAACAGACGGCAGCCTGGCCTTTACAAAGTTAGTCGTTAGTTGACTTAACATTTATTGAGACATTATTTATTGTCATTTATCTTACATTTAACCGAATGGAGGACTCGGGAGGAAGAGTTATTAGTTGAATGGTTGAATGGTAAATAGGGGGGAGTGCCCAAATCTGAATAAGCCACA
>CAZHIZ010000123.1:0-10230 GCA_964532875.1 uncultured Caldithrix sp.
TTAACCATTAACGAATAACGGTTAACGAATTCCCCCATTTATCCATTCAACGATTCAACCAATTACCCAAGTTCCCAGTCCCCGGTTCCAAGTTCCTGATTCCCAGGTCCCGGTTTCCTCCTTCACCTTTCTTTTTCGGGTGTACCAATCAATACCGTTCATTTTTTGTTACCTTTTAATTTCGCCTTAGTACTCCCATTGGATCAAAAATTTTATTCGATACCGCAAAATGAACATATAACGTCAAAAGAATTTTGTGCCGGGCTCGAATTCCCGTAAATTTGTCAACGTTGTCGGCCAGACATCGCATAGGCGCAAGACGATCAAAATAAGATAAAGGAGAACGGAATGCTTACATTAAAAGACCTGTTGAATGAAGCGATTATTCAGGAGCAAAATTCACAAAAATTGTATCAATTCGGTGCAGATATTGCCCGCGACGAAGAAAGCAAACGATTTTTTCGCCAACTGGTCAAAGAAGAAAAGCACCACGAAGAGGTACTCTACAACATCCGCGAAACGGGCCTGTACAAGCTGGATGCTCCGATCGAAGATCCCGAAATTTTAACCATGGTACAAACTTCGCATGGTTCCAATGAGTTAAATTTAGATCGAACCATGCCCATTGAGCACTTGCTGGAAATGGCCATGCAACGGGAACAAACAGCCAAACTGCGTTACGGCAAGGCGGCCCAATTGAGTCGCGAGCCGGAGGTACGTGAGTTATTGGAGAATTTGGCCCGGGAAGAAGAAGGCCATCGTCTGCGGGTTGAAAAGTATTACAAAATTCATCGGGGCTTATTCGGCAAAGAGATTTAATGAAACCCGAAAACATTGGGGAGAGCACTTGCCGTTAAGTGATGTTTTTCAGCGATTCCACCAAATTCAAATACGAGGCATAGCGTGAAGGATGGATTTTACCCTCCTGCAAAGCCTGCTTCACTGCGCAATCGTCTTCGGTAATGTGCTGGCAATCGCGGTACTTACAATACGGGGCATAAGCGGCAAATTCACGGTAAAACAGCCGCGCTTCGTCGTAATGAATATCAATGAAATTCAGCAGTTTGATGCCCGGTAAGTCGATCACTTTTGTTCCTTCCCCCAAATCGTACACCCGTACTTTGGATGTGGTGTGCCGTCCTTTTTTCGTGGCCGTGCTTACCTCGTCTACATCCAGCCGCAAGCCGGGAAATAGGGCGTTTAACAGGCTGCTTTTACCCACGCCGGAATGCCCGGCCAGGGCCGAAACCCGGCCGGTCAGGGCCTGATGCAATTCCTGCAATCCCCTGTTTTTTAAAGCGGAAGTTAAAAAAACCGGATACTTTAAGGCCCGATAAATGTCGGCAACCTCTTCGGCTTCCCGGAGATCGCTCAACAAATCGGTTTTATTTAAACAAATAACGGGTTGTAAAGCTTCCAGTTCGGCCAGTACCAAAAAACGATCGATTAAACCGGTTTTTAGCGGCGGTTGCACAAACGAGGCCACTATGACCAATTGATCGATGTTCTGTGCGATACGACGGATGACCGGAACATGGCGGGCAATGTATTTGGGCACATCTCCGGCGTGAATGATTTCCTTTTTTTGCTCCAGGCCCGACTTGGCTTTTAAGTAATAACGAATGCGCTGCTTTTGCTTCTTTGTAATGCGTCCCATACCCGATTACGCCAAACGATCCTTATCCAAATATTCCAGAATCATTTTGGGAGCCGGCGGTTGGTTTTGCGTATATTCAATAGCCTGTTGCAAGCGTTTTTCCGCTTCCGCCAAAACGTCTTCCCTGTCCGTGTAAAAAGTCATGATCACTTCGCCGCGCGCCACACGTTGCGGCGCTTTTTTGTGCACCATAATACCGGCTTTGGGATCGATGTCATCTTCGGCTTTGCTTCGCCCTGCCCCCAAAAGAACGCCCGTTAAGCCTACCTGAAAGGCATCGATTTTACGCAAATAGCCGTCCTGCTCGGCCTTTACCTCGACGCTAAAGCGGCTCTGAGGATATTGATCGGGGTGGAACAAAAAGTGCGGGTCGCCGTTGTGGGCTACTACAATTTCCAGAAATTTTTCCATGGCGGCGCCGCTATCCAAAATCTGCTTGGCCAAACCGTAACCGTCTTCAAAGGAAGCGGTTTTGCCGCCCAAATAAATCATGGCACCGGCCAAAGTTAAGGTCACTTCCAACAAATCTTCTGGTCCTTCGCCTTGCATGGTTTGCAGACATTCCTTTATTTCCAACCAGTTACCCACGGCACGGCCCAACGGCTGTTCCATATTCGTAATGTAAGCCACCGTCTTTTTGCCGAAGCGCTCGCCGATTTGAATCAATTGACGGGCCAATTCTTTGGACTGCGCATATTCTTTCATAAAGGCGCCGCTGCCCGTTTTAATATCCAGCACCAGGGCATCGATTCCTTCGGCGATTTTCTTACTCATGATGCTGCCGCAAATCAAGGGAATGGATTCCACCGTGGCCGTCACGTCGCGTAAGGCGTAGATTTTTTTATCGGCCGGAACAATTTCCGCGGTTTGTCCGATGAGGCAGGCACCGACGGTTTGCAGCCGTTCCTTAAATTCGGGAATGGTCATGTTCACCCGAAAATTGGGGATGCTCTCCAATTTGTCCAGCGTGCCTCCCGTGTGTCCCAAACCTCGTCCGGAAATCATGGGTACCGGCACACCGGCCGCAGCCACGATAGGTGCCAGGATGATCGACACCTTGTCCCCCACACCGCCCGTGCTGTGTTTATCCACCTTAATCCCGGGAATGTCACTCAGATCGATCACCTTACCGGAATGCAACATGGCTTCGGTGTAACTGTTGGATTCATCCGCATCCAATCCCCGCAGGAACATGGCCATCAGTAACGCGGCCATTTGGTAGTCGGGTATTTCGTCTTTCACATAACCCTGTATGAAAAAACGGATTTCTTCATCGCTTAATTTTTGTCCGTCGCGTTTCTTGCGAATAATTTCGTACATGCTCAGCATGGTTCATCCTTTTGTATCTTAAATCGTACTGACCAACTTTTCTTTTCCCCGCTATTTAGCAACAGGAAAAGAAAAAATGTAAACTAATAAGGAAAAGTCAGAAATAAAAATTTTTTCGTAAAAAAGACAGGGTTTACAGGTACGGACAGGCACTTTTTTTCACCACGAGTCTAATCGAAAATCGTCCGGGCGGTCTGTGGGGCTTTAAGATAAGATTGTAATAATGCGGGAAGTTATTTTCTGCCATTTTTTGGCAAAAACTTTTTAGTTCCGGCTTTGCCAGGTTAGGGGTTAAGCAAGAAAAGGGTTGAAGAAGAGGCTTACGCAATAAGACCATCAAGCCCTCGAGGACGCGGGCCTGCGGGTAATCACGCCGGGACAAAGGGTAAAGGTTCGCGCTTTAACGGTCTTTATTCCAATCGTCAAAAAGTGAAAGCTGGCCGTCGTTTTTCCTTGCACGTACTTTGTGCTGCTGCCGTTTTAATTCCACCAGTTCGCGCTCAATGGCTTGCAAAAAAGGACTCGGCGCATTGGTCATTGCTCTTCCGAACAGAAAACGACGGCGGGCATGGGTTAAAAACAAATAGTGTTTGGCGCGCGTCATGCCCACGTACAACAAACGCCGCTCTTCTTCCGGATCGCTCGGTTTGTCTGCGAAAAGGTTGTAGGGCAAAAGACCTTGCTCACAGCCCGCAATAAACACGCTGCCGAATTCCAAACCCTTTGAAGCGTGCAGAGTCATCAAAGTAACCCGCTCGACGGCCGGCTGGTACAAATCCTGCCCCTGTCCCAAAAAGGCCCATTGCAAAAAAGCCGGAACATCTTTGGCAAACGGTTCGGAAAGTTCGATCAATTTTTTGAACAGGCGTTTTTCCGTTGCGTTTTTCGGCGGAAACAAATGGCTGATAATCACCTCCAGCAGCGTACTCACCGGCGCATTATCCTGCAGATAATTTTGCACCAGGGCCCAATCCTGTCCGTTGATGCCTTTGCTGCGCAAGGCTTCCTTCAGATAACACGATTCGGGCTGCAAGGCACAACGGAGCACATCAATGACCGGGCGCACCGGTTCTTCACGTAGCCAGGAATCGTGTCCCACCACTTGATAGGGAATGCTGTGATCGTTTAACGCTTTTTCAATGGGAGCCAGCAGACGCTTCAGGCGCACCAAAACGGCAAAATCGGAAAATGAGGAAATGTTTTTAGCCTGCTCCCCTTCGCTTACGGCACTATCCATGGAAAAGAAACGCACCCCGCCCATCATGTCTTCGATGGTACGGGCTATGAATTCCGCTTCGCTTTTTTCGCTGTTTTCCGAAACGATTTGAATTTTTACTCCGTCACTCAAACCGTTTAGAAAACCGCTTTCGGCAGAACGGTCCAATACTTTGGCCGAAGCCTGCAGAATACGATTGCTGCAGCGGTAGCTGATTTTCAAGTGGTAACGCGTACTGTTTTCAAAATCGTGTTCGAAACGGCGGATGAAAGAAACATCCGCCCCGCGAAAGCCGTAAATGGCCTGATTGGGATCGCCAATGACGAACAGATTGGGTTGGGAGGTGGCGGTCAGTATTTTTAGCAATCGGTATTGGCCGCGATTAATATCTTGATACTCGTCCACCAAAATCCAACGGAATTTATGGCGATACGCTTTGGCCAAATCTTCATTTTCATTTAGCAAGCGAACGGTTTTGGCGATCAAATCTTCCAGATCAACCGCGTTTCGCTGTTGCAGCACTTTTTCGTACCGGTTCAAAACTTCGAAAAAGGTCGCTTGATTTTCCGCCGTTTGTTCCTGCAATTTAAAAGCCGCGATCTGTGCGGAAAGTCGGCCGGCTTCTTCTTTGTCACCTCGCGTAAATTCTTGCAAAAGGCGCAGCCGGTCCCGGGAATCGAAAATCGTAAGCGGCGCTTTGCGGCCGAGCCGTGCGGCATTCTCATTCAAAATGGCGTAGCCCAACGCGTGGAAGGTGGTAACGGTAACCGCCGTCTCATTTTTCCCTTTTCCCGTCCAGGCACGCAGGCGATTACGGATTTCTTCCGCCGCTTTATTGGTAAAGGTAACGGCCAAAATTTCCTGCGGATTGACATGCCGTTCGCGAATCAAATAGGCTATGCGTCGGGTCAGGACACGCGTTTTTCCGCTGCCCGGCCCGGCTATGACCAGAGCCGGCCCCCGGAAATGCTGTACCGCCTGTTGTTGTTCGGGATTCAAATCTTTTAAAAGAGAGCTTTCGGTAGATTCTGGGAACAATTCGCCTTGCCGTCCGGTTTTTTCGGCCTTTGCCTTTTGCAATTGCCGAAAGGCTTTTAAATCGAAGGGAATGGGATTTAAGACATGATAGTGGGTGTGCGCTTCGTTTACCAGAGAGTGAAACAGACTTTTTTGTGCCCGAACGGTTTGCCTTTCGCCGGGTTCGAACACATGAATTTCACCGAACTGTCCGTCAAATCCTTCCTTTACCACCACCTCGCGTTGGCGAAGCCGCCGTATCGCTTCCACAACGACCTCGTTGGTCAAACCCTGCAAATCGGAAAGAGACAAATGCAACAGCACATCGAATTCGGAACCGGCTTTTTGCACTAAATTGCGATAGGCCTGATCCACTTTCTTACTATGTACACCGCTATTCAAAATTTCCGCCAGCACTTCTTTTAGCGGGATGAGCGAATAAAATGGTAATCGCTCGGGGCGATCTTCAATGGAATCGCGATCGGAAAGCTGGGCCACCCGACTGAGTACGCCGACGGTAAGCGGTTTACCGCACACGGGACACAGGCCGTTGTGGCGCACGGTTTCCAGTGGGTTCCAGACGATGCCGCATTTGCGGTGCCCGTCAAAATGGTATTTACCTTCCTGCGGGTAAAATTCGACGGTGCCCAAAAATCCCTTTTGCGGATCACGCAGGGCCTGAACCATGGCTTCGTAGCTGAGTTCCGTATCAAAAAGATTCGCCTCACGGCCCAATTTTTCCGGCGAATGGGCATCGGAATTGGAAATTAGTGTGTAGCGATCCAGAAAGCTGCACATCCAGTTCATGGGCGGATCGGACGACAGGCCGGTTTCCACGGCAAAAATATGCGGCGTTAAATCTTCAAAGCATTCTTCGATGGAATCGAAGCCCGATTTACTGCCCAACACGGAGAACCAGGGTGTCCAGATATGGGCGGGAATGAAGACCGTGCGCGGATTCACATCCAAAACCAATTCCAGCAAATCGCGGGCATCCAGCCCCAAAATGGGTCGACCGTCCGAAGAAATATTGCCGATTTTGCCCAGCCGCGCCTGAATGCCTTCCACCGTCTCAAAATCCGGTGCCAGAAGCACATTGTGGTTTTTGCGCACTTTGCCATTTTTCTTGTAGATATTGCTGATCTCGGCACTCAGCACAAATCGTACCGGCCGATCCGGAGCGTCGGGCAGACGAAACTCGTCTTTTAATTTAAACATCCCCGGTTCGGCTTCCTGCAATTGATCTTTTAATTCTTTAAGCCAGCCCGGATGCGTAAAATCGCCTGTTCCCACAACGGTAATGCCTTTCATGCGTGCCCAGTAGTCCAGTTTTTGCGGCGTTAAATCTTTGCTGGTGGCAATGGAAAAGTGGGAGTGGATGTGAAAATCGGCAATAAAGCGCATGCTCGGTTTCTCCTTTAATAATGGCCGTTCATTGAATTTTAAAGCAGGAATCCGTTTAAAGCAAACCTTAAAGGAATAAATTTTACTCTTTGCCCAAAAATCGCTAAGTTTTGCTTTTTTAATATCGGATTTGTTGGTATCCTACACTCATTTAAACAAATCCGTAATGAAAGAACCATGAACCGCGGGCCCGAATGTGGGCAAGATGACGATCAGACGATGGACAAAACAGAAAAGCGCAGCAGAGCATTAGGCGAAGAGAAAATAGGGCCGTTACTTTTTCGGCTTTCCGTTCCGGCAACGGTGGGTATGCTGGCCATGGCCCTGTACAATATTGTCGATACGATTTACGTGGGGCGGGGTCTTGGCTCGATGGCCATTGCCGGTATTTCCATCGTCATGCCCATTCAAATGCTCATCTTTTCGTCGGCGCAAACCCTGGGCATCGGAGCGGCTTCCATCGTTTCCAGACGTCTGGGGGCGCGGGATATCGACGGGGCCAAGCTGGCTTTCGGAAATGTCATCCTGTTGAATTTAGCCGGCAGCGGACTGATCGTTTTAATCGGCTATCTGTTCATGAACGAATTGCTTTTCCTCTTCGGTTCGCAAGGGGATATGGTGCCCTTTGCCCGGGACTATTACGTGTACATCATGGCCGGCACACCCTTTTTAATGTTCGATATGGTTTTCAACAACATCAATCGCGCCGAAGGAAACATCAAAATAGCAATGGTTACCATGGTCATGGCCGCCGTATTGAATATTATTTTCGATCCGATTTTTATTTTTCTTTTTAAGTTGGGTGTGCGCGGGGCAGCCATTGCCAGCGATCTTTCCCAGTTGCTCACTTTTCTTTTTTTGATCTATTACTTCTACAGCGGGCGTAGTATTCTGAAATTCCAATTAAAATTTTTACGTCCCGATTTTGCCATTATTCGCGAAACTTTAGCCATCGGTGCCTCGTCCATGGCCAGGCACGGCGCTGCCAGTGTTTTGGCGGCCATTTTAAACCACAGTTTGTACGCTTTCGGTGGGGAATTGTCTGTGGCGGCCTACGGGGTCATCAATCGCATTATGCGCATGACTTTTATGCCTTTGGTGGGCCTGGTGCAGGCTTTTTTGCCCATCACCGGTTACAATTACGGGGCCAAAAACTTCCGTCGGGTGCGGGAAACCATTCGTTTGTCCCTTTTCTATTCCACTTTAATCGTTACGGGGATTTTCCTTTTCTTAATGATTCTCGCCGAGCCCTTGTTTACGCTTTTCAGTAAAGATCAGCATTTGATCTCTTTGGGTGCCCACGCCATGCGTCTCATTATTCTATTGACTCCCCTGGTCGGCTTCCAGATGATCGGTGCCGCCTATTTCCAGGCCGTGGGGAAGGCTTTGCCCGCTTTTATTTTAGCCCTGTCACGGCAAATTTTATTTTTACTGCCTTTGCTTTTGATCTTACCCTATTTTTTGCATTTGAACGGCGTCTGGCTGTCTTTCCCCTTGGCCGACAGTTTATCCTTCTTGGTCACATTATTCATGTTTCTTCCGGAATGGCGCAGGCTCAGGCATGCCACGGCCTGAACCGATTTACTCAGATTTACTGACAAACGGGTTATCTCGAATCCAGAAACGCCAGGGACGCGAGGCATCCGTCCCGGCATAAGCCACACCGATGCGCGGCCCGCTGGCAATGCGTTGAGCCGGGATGTGCAGGCCGCGGTCTTCGATCCAGATGGTATCGCCGGTTAAGGGCAGTCCGTAAAACGATAAATCGATACCCAGCGCCCGGGTTAATTTGCCCGGGCCGTTACTTAAGGTCGGCTTAATCGAAGACATTTTGCGCCGGGCAAGCATAATGTCCAGACCTTCTAATGGCTGCACGGCCCGAATCAGTACCGCATCGGGAATGCCGGCCTTATTGGTAACCACATTAAAAAGCACATGCAGCCCGTAAATTAAATAAACATAGCTCACGCCACCAGCGCGGTACATGATTTCCGTTCGGGAGGTCGAACGACCGTTGTAAGCATGCGAAGCACGATCGTTTTCTCCGGCATAGGCTTCCGTTTCCACAATCATAGCGGCCGTGCGTTGACCGTTAACATTGGTAACCAGAACCTTCCCCAACAACTCCCGGCTTATGTGCACAACATCCGCTTGGCGATAAAAATCTGCCGGTAATTTGAATCGGTTTGAGGACATGATTTAGTCCTTTTTTCGGGTAGTTACCCGCAATGGGTTCGTAATCGTTTGCAAACGCAAAAAAAAATGTGTTCCGATTTTTATTTTCTCATAAATTAAAAGCAAACAAGCAAAGCGCTTTACAATGAAAAATAATTTGCAAAAATGTGCTGAACAAAACAAGCGGGTAGGTGTACCGTTTCGAAGAGGAGTTCTATGATTTATCACGTGGAAATTGCAGGCAAAGGAGGCATTACTCAATACACCTACAATTTGGTTACCCATTTAAAAAAGCTGCGCCCCGAATCTCCGGTTGCCATTCTGGGAGCCAAGGATTACGAACTGGAAAAATTAGCGCGTAACTTTCAGCTCATCCGTCTGTTTAATCGCTTTAAAACCAACCCACTGGCCCTTTTGCACTTTTTTACCACGCGCATTAAGAGAGAAGATATTGTTCATTTCCAACTCAGTTCTTTCCCGCCCTTTGTTTTGTTCATGATGCTTCTGTTAAAAAGTTTTCGAAAACCGACTATTGTTGTGACCGTACATAACGTTATTTCGCACGAGACATCGTTTGCCGACAAGCATATTTTATTGACGATCTATCGCCTGGCGGACCAACTGATTGTTCATGCCCATGAAAACAAAAAAGAATTAATCGAACAATTTGGCATCCGGAAAGATAAAATTACCGTTATTCCGCACGGCAATTATCTGTTTGCACAGGAAATAGGGGGGACACCAAAAATTTCCGGGGCCAAAGATCGTTTTGAATTGTTGTTTTTCGGTTTCATCCGGGCCTACAAGGGGCTTGATGTTCTTTTGAAAAGCCTGAGTATTGCCACTGAAAAAAACAAACATCTTTTGTTGCACATTGTGGGTAAACCGCATGAAAGTTTTGACAAATATGCGCAATTAATCGAATCATTGCACTTGCAGGACTTTGTCGATCTGCAACTGGAATATGTGCCCATTGAAGAAGTGCAGCACTATTTTCAACGCAGCGATGCGGTGGTTCTGCCTTACAAACGTATTTCTCAAAGCGGGGTGATTTTCATGGCCTATGCTTTTGGCAAACCGGTTATTGCCACGAAAATCGGTGGTATTCCGGAAGTGGTGGAAGACGGCAAATCGGGTCTTTTGGTACCGGCAGAAGATGAGCAAGCCCTGGCGCAGGCCATTTTGAAATTGGCGGGGAATAAGGAAATGGCAGAAAAGATGGGAGCCTATGCCCTAAAACTTTCGCAAAACAAATATTCATGGCAGGCGATTGCCCGTAAAACCTATCAATTGTACGATGAGTTGATTGCCAAGGGCAGATAGGAACTTGGAATTGGGAATTAGGAACTGGGAACTGGGAACTCGGAGTATGTTTATCTGACAGTCCGTTAAGTTTAATGGGTGGATGGGGAATTGGTTAACTGGTTGAATG
>CAZHIZ010000124.1:0-10194 GCA_964532875.1 uncultured Caldithrix sp.
ACTGCCGGGGAAAAGAAGGCAACCTAAACATTTTAATATGTCCCGTAGGGACATCCGAATTGCAAATACACCCTTTCAACCGTCCCTATGGGACGAAATTGTGGTTTTGGTTGTGCATTGTTCCCGCCGATGAATCGGCGGGCTATTTTCAGCTCGTCCCTAACGGGACGTTACCTTTCGAGGCAACAGGCCACGGTTCTCTCGATACGTTCCTCCTTCGTCGGAACACTCGAGAACCGGTTGGGGCTTCCTTTCCACCACATCGAAATCCGGCCACCAACGAACCAATTCCTAATTCCAAGTTCCCAGTTCCTAATTCCCAATTACCCTTCACCCTTGACTCTTAACCGTTCAGAAGAAACGAGAAACGAACTCCCCATCCCTCTACCACATGACCATTCATTAATTCTTCCATTCAATAAAATAACTTTTTCCCGTTTTGTAATAGAACGATCAACATTTTCCCTGAATTTTATTGCCAAAAGTTTTGCCTGCCGGCTTGCATACGAAATGCCATTCTTTTAAATTCATCTTTACGCTGAATTTAGCACTTTCTCCTAATAAAGAGTTCAATTAGGCTCTTTGCTTTTTAATGGTTGTTGGCGCATTATTAAACAAACGGGGAAAATTCTGCGAAGCGCACGGCATCCGTTAAAATTCGTGTTCTTTCATTAATACCTTTAAAACTCGGGAGTGTACCATGTTCCGTAAAATAATTTTTATCGTTTTTATCGCCATTTCATTTCTTTTGGCCGATAACTGGGATTTTTTAAATACCCAGCGAATCGGTGCTCAAAAATTTATTCAAGAACATCCCCAATGGAACGGCGATAGTGTTGTGGTCATTATTCTGGATACCGGAGTCGATATGGGCGTCGCCGGATTACGTACCTTACCCAACGGCAAGGTAAAGGTAATCGATGCCCAGGATTTTTCCGGCGAGGGCGATATTTTTTATGAAAAAGCCCAGACCGGTGAGGAAAACGGAGAAAAATACCTCTTACATTCATCCGGTGCCAAACTTTTCCGCTACGATAAATTGTCTCTGCAACCGGTTGACAGTGTGTATTACATCGGCGTTCTCAATGAAGATCATTTTAAAAATACCAAAATTCCCGATGTGAATAACAACGGCAAGACCGACGACACCTTTGCCTTTACCGTTTTTAAAAGCAAGAAAGGCTGGATTACTTACATCGATCTGGACGGAGACGGAAATCTGGATGATGAGCATCCCATCTGGAATTACAAAATCAAACATCAAATTGTGCGATTCCGTGGTCGTGATACTAAAACGGAAAAGAACTTGGCCGATTTTGCCATCAACATTTTCCCAGATGAAAAACGCATCAACTTTCATTATGACGGCGCCGGACACGGTACGCATGTGGCCGGTATTGCCACGGGCTACCACATTAACGGGCAGGCCGATTTAAACGGTATTGCCCCGGGAGCCAAAGTGATCAGTTTGAAAATCGGTGACTGCACCCTGGCCGGTGGGGCCACAACCACGGGCAGCATGTTAAAAGCATACGAGTACGGCGTGGAATTCGCTAAAAAATACAAAGGTCCCGTCGTGTTCAATATGAGTTTCGGCATTGGCTCTGAAATCGAAGGTCGGGCTTCCATGGAATATTCCCTGGACGATCTTCTTTACGAGAACCCCAAACTGCTGTTTTGCGTAAGCGCCGGAAACGAAGGGCCCGGACTCTCCAATGTGGGTTTACCGGCTGCCGCTCGCCGTGTTTTGAGCGTAGGCGCCATGAATCCCTGGCAAACCGCCAGAGATTTGTACGGCGGTTTCATTAAACAGGACAAAATCTTTGTATTCAGCTCACGCGGAGGCGAATTGAACAAACCGGATATCGTTACCCCGGGGGGTGCCGCTTCCACCGTTCCGCCATACGCCCGTCGCGACCGCATGTGGGGTACCAGCATGGCTTCACCCGAAGCAACAGGTGCCGTTGCTTTACTCATGTCTGCGGCGGTACACCACAATCCGCCACTGCCGGTAGTCGGACAAATCCTTAAAAAGGCCATCATCAATGCGGCCGATCCCATTAAAGGCTACACCATTTTGGATCAGGGTGGCGGTGTGTTCAATATTCCCCGCGCTTTTGAATTTTACAAGGAATACATCAAACGGCATGATCAGGATCAGGTGCTCGGCTATCGCATCGAAACCTTAAGCCCCATTTACAAAGACGAAACGGGACGCACGGCCTATTGGCGTTTCGGTTCATACGCCCCAGACGAAAACCACGTACAACGTTTTCGTATTTATGCCGATTTTCCCAAAGAGATGACCGCCGATCAAAAAAATCAATTTTATCGGGCTTTCGATTTACGCTCCACAAAACCATGGCTGAAGCTTATTAAAAACAGCACCTACATTAAAGGTAAAGAGGCGGCTGTTGTGGATGTGTATTTCGATCCTGCGAAAATGAAAAAACCCGGTTTGTACACGGGTAAAATCGAAGCATTTCGCAAAGATAAATCGGTCAAGGCTTTAAATAAAGAATTCGATTTGTGGTGCACCTACGTGAAACCTTTTGTTTTTAACGAAGCCAACCGCTACCGTCTGAATTCTCCGGAAATCACCTTAAAAGCGGGTGATATTAAACGTATTTTTTTCGATGTGCCTGTTCGTGCCAAAGCGGCAACCATTAAATTGTTCCCTCTGGCCAATCGCTATGCCCGCATCATCGCCTTTCTTTTCGACCCTCAGGGTAAAGAAATGTCGCAATATGCGGTTATCCGCTCCGAAACCGGCGGGCAAAAAGAAATTCACCTTAGCGGAGACGATTTGCAGTACGGAACTTACGAAATGGTTCTTTATGCCGACTTCCGCAATCCGCACCCATCCCATTGCAAATACACCATTGCCTTTAGCGGTCTGGACATTACGCCGGACGTGATCAGTCATGTGCAAATTGAAAACGGGCACAAGCCCAAAGGCAGTATCAGCGTTTTGAACTATTTTGACGATCCCGTCGTTTGCCAATTGACCGGACAAATTTCGGGTTGGCAAAAAGTCAATTATCTGGATGAGTCCGGAGCGCTTTACCAACATGATTTTACCGTGGGTGAACAAGTGGAAAAGGTTGTTTTCGAACTAAAATTGCCGCCGGAGGTTTTCAACAAGATGACCGATTTTGCCATCAACATCCGTGATACCAAAGGAAAAATTTTGCTGGCCGACGGATTGACCTATCGTAAAAAGAAAATCGAATTCGTGCCGCCGGCTTCCGGGGATTACTACTTGGAACTCATCCCGGCTTTTGCCAGCAAAAAAGCCCAAAACTGGTCGGCCGACCTGACCGAAACCTATTACACCTTTAATAAGGTCGGCTTGATCGGAGCGCGCACCTATTTTTACCCGCGGATTGAAAAGGATGTACATTTTACCGTTGACGGTAGCCTGCCGGTGGCCCCGGACGGATTTTATTTGTATGGTGAACTCTACCTGACATCATTGGGTAAATATCGCTTTAAAGTAAAAGTACCCGTAAATCTGTACACCGGCATGAAATAAGAACTGACGGAGTGCCCATGCTGCAATTGCTCGGATTAAGCTTAAGCGGTGCGATTATTTTACTGGACAGTACGGCGGCTTTTCAAATGCTTATCGCGCAGCCCTTGTTTGCCTGCCCTCTTTTGGGCTTTTTAGGCGGCAACATCGATCTGGGCTTTGAAATGGGCTTTTTATTGCAATTGATTTGGCTGGCCAATATGCCGGTGGGTGCGGCCATTATCCCCGAAGGAGAATTCGGTTCCGTTGCCGGTGTTATTTTGGCTTTGCGCCTGAACGAACAACTGCCGGAACTCAAACATTTTATTATTTTCATCGCTTTGATTTACGCCGTGTTCGTAAGCTATTTGGGAGCCAAATCTGTAACTTTTATCCGAAATCAGAATCAACACTATTTGCAGCACATCCTGAAACGATTGAACCGGGGCAATCGCATCAAAATCGGATTGGTCATTTTAAATGCCCTGATTTTTAGCGCTGCCGTATTTTTTATTATTATTTTCGTGTTAACGATTGTTTTCGAAAATATTTTTTACCCGATTTTAAAATCAACTCCCTTAACCGTAGCCAACCGTATCGGTATGATCGGCAAAATTTCGATTCTGGGGGTTGGCATGGGGCTAACCGTAACTTTACTGAAAGACAAACGATTGTGGCCCCTGTATGTTTTAGGAATGCTTATCGGAGGCGGCTTGATGCTTTATGGCCTATTCTAACGTTCCCCGACGCTTAAAATGGAAAGATGTTTTGTCCCTTTTGTGGCGTTCGTTTTTCATCCAAACCGGATGGAATTTCAAAAGTATGATTTCCATCGGGTTTTGCTTTGCCTTGTATCCCATCGGCCGCAAGGTTTGCCACACTAAAAAGGAATACATTGCCTTTCTTAAACGGCATCTGGGCTTTTTCAACGCCCATCCTTATTTTGCCTCGTATGCTATCGGGGCTACGGCACGTTTGGAATTGGAACATGCGGCCAATCAAAAGCCCAGCATCGAATTGATTGAAAAATTCAAGAATGCGCTCATTGGCCCTCTGGGTGCCGTCGGCGATCAATGCTGTTGGGCGGTCATGCGGCCCGCGGCCCTTATCTTCGGCTTAACCGGATTAAAAATTGCACCGAATGTGTTCTGGAAGACCGTCGTCTTGCTCTTGACGTTTATTTTATATAATATACCTCATATTTACATTCGGATTAAAGGAATCCGCGACGGATACGAAACAGGGTTCGAGGTGTACAAAAAAATTCGTATCGATACGTACGGAAAATTAGTTCAGCTTTTTAAAATAATCGGCGTGATCGGCATCGGCATGGTGTTTATCTGGACTTTTCAACAGGCCTTTATTGTGCACTGGCATGTAAGCATCATGTTTGTGCTGTCTTTTGTTTTGGGATTTGGCTTGCGTGTTAAGCGCAATATGTTTTATACGCCGGTTTTGGTTTCCATGATTTTAGCAATTGTTATTGGACTGTTATGATCGAATCGAAAGTAAAAATTACGAATAAGCACGGACTGCACGCGCGTCCCGCGGCCAAACTGGTAAAATTGGCCGGCAAATTCAAATCGGATATTACCATCCTGAAAGACGGGCTGGAGGTCAACGGCAAAAGCATTATGGGTGTGATGATGCTGGCTGCCGAGCCGGGCAGCGAAATCATTTTGCGCGTTAACGGAGAAGATGAACAGGAAGCTTTGCAAGCTTTACTAAAATTAATACGAAACGGATTTGATGAAGAAGAAGACGAGTAAACCACGGAAAATTCTTAAAGAAATCAAACTTACGGGTATTCCCACCTCACCGGGCATAGCCATGGGCCCCATTTACATTTTTCGGCCCTTTCAATTGAATATTTCCGAATTGGAAGGCGAAGTGGAAAATGTGGAGCGCGAAATTCGTCTGTTCGATAATGCCATCGAAAAAGTCTATCGTCAGTTGGAAAACGCCCAACGCAATAGCGAGGCTTACTACAAGGATCAATTTTCGGAAATTTTTGAAAGTCAAAAGGCCTTTTTGCGGGATCCGGTTTTAATTAACGAGATCAAACAGGAAATACGTTCTTCCAAATGTTCCGCCGCTTTTGCCATTTCCAAAATCCTATCAGAAAAAAGCGAATACTTCATCAATCTGGAAAGCACTTATTTTCGCGAACGTGCGTACGATATCATCGATTTGAAGCAAAAGCTGGTCAATGCGCTTCTGGGCATCGATGCCGATTACCAGCTTTCAACTCCGGCCATCGTCGTGGCCGAAATGCTTTCGCCATCGGATACGGTTAATTTTAATCGCAATTTCATCTTAGGCTTTTTGACCGACAAAGGAGGGCGCACCTCGCATGCGGCCATCATGGCTCGCGGATTGCGCATCCCGGCCGTGGTAAATCGCTACAACTTATCACAGGTTTTGCACGAAGATGACTTCTTGATTTTGGACGGCTTTACCGGCTCTATTATCATTAATCCGACCGAAGAGACCAAAAAAGAATATCAGGCCAAACAAAAAGACTTTTTATCGTTCGAACAGCGCCTGTACAAAGAAATCGATGCCCCCACGGTTACGCTTGACGGTCAAAGAGTGGAACTGTTGGCCAATATCGAATTCGTGCACGAAGTGAACGATGCCCGTATCAACAAGGCCGAAGGCATCGGATTGTTCCGAACGGAAAGTTTTTTTATCGAAAAAAATGCCATCCCGGATGAGGAACAGCAATTTCATTTTTACAAACAAGTTGTGGAACAGATGAACGGCCACGAAGTGACCATCCGTGTTTTGGATTTGGGTGGCGATAAACTTTTACCGCAACAAAGCGAAGAAAACGAATTGAATCCTTTTTTAGGCTGGCGGGCCATTCGCTTTTTACTGGATCGGCCCTCCATTTTCAGAACGCAATTACGCGCCATTTTAAGGGCCAGCGCCTTTGGGAATGTAAAAATTTTGATTCCCATGATCTCATCGGTAGATGAGGTAAAAAAGACTTTGCAATTACTGGAAGAAGCCAAGGCCAGTTTGCGCAGCGAAAAAAAACCAATTAACGAAAATATTGAAGTGGGGGTTATGATCGAAACGCCCGCAGCGGCCATGCTGGCCGAACTTTTGGCCGAATACGTTCAATTCTTCAGCATCGGCACGAATGACCTTACCCAATACGTGCTGGCCATCGATCGCACCAATGAAAAGGTTTCCAAATACTTCAATACGTTCAATCCGGCTGTGCTCTACTTTATCGAAAACACCATCCGCATTGCCAAGAAAAAACAGTTGAAAATAACGCTTTGCGGCGAGTTTGCTTCCATCCCCGAAGCCATTCCTTTACTTTTGGGCATGGGCTTGCGTAGCTTTAGCATGAATCCTTTTTCTTTGGCCGGGGCTAAAAAAATTATCCGTTCTTTAAAAATATCCGAATGCAAGCAGTTGTACCGGCGTGTTAAAACCATGCACACGGCAGGCGAAATTGAGAAGGCTTGCTACGAATTTGTCAAACAACACATTTCCGACCTTCAATATTTAAAATAGGAGCGTTTCATGTTTACGGTAGATAAGTCAGGATACAAAAAAATTCTTATTAATTTCTATCGCCAAATCGAGGAAAGCAAAGCCATTTTCGAACAGGCGAAAATAGCCGTTGATACGAGCCAAATTGACAATATTTGCTATCTGGGTATCGGTGCCTCGGGCCTGGCCGGTGATTTGCTGCACGACGTGCTATTCGACGAACTTCTCAAACCCATGGATGTGGTGCGGAGCTATTTTGCACCGCAGTTTTGCAATGAACGCACACTGGTTATCGCTTCCAGTTATTCCGGCGATACGGAGGAAACCATCTCGGCTACCAAGCTGGCTGTTGAAAAAGGAGCACAAGTGGTTTGCGTTACCAGCGGAGGCGCTTTGTCGGAACTGGCCCGGTCTAAAAATCTGCCCGTATTGCAATTGCCTAAAAATTACACATCACGTCAGGCCTTCGGTTATTTATTCTTTCCCGTTTATCATCTCTTGGGGCATTTAAAGCTGCTTCGAAATTACGACGCCGAGCTCAAAGAGCTGATTCAATTTGTTAAAAAAATCGGCGAACGGAACGACTATCCCCATGTCCGGGGTTACGTTCTCTCCCGCGAGCTGGCCAACACTATCCACAATAAAATTCCCATCATCTATTCCACCGCTCCTTATCTGAAATCCGTTTCTTTAAGCTGGAAGAACGAAATTCAGCAAAAAGCCAAGTCTTTGGCCTTTTTTAATGTTATCCCCGAAATGAATCACAATGAAATCATCGGCTGGGAAATGGATTCGCCTTTGCTGAAAAATTTTATCGTCATCTTTCTGGAGAATAAAGATGTACACCCCCGCATTTTAAAACGCATCGAATTGACCAAAAAGATAATCAAAAGCAAGGGTGTTGAAGTGGTGGATATTTATGCCGACGGCACGACGGTGATGGAGAAGGTGTTTTGTCTGATTCTGCTGGGAGACTGGGTAAGCTACTATCTGGCCTTATTGTACAAAAAAGATCCCTCTGAAATTGCCCATGTGGATTATTTGAAAGAAGAAATGGCCAAATTAAAAGAATAAAAAAGCGTCCAGATTAGAAACCGTAATAAAACGCCTGACTGTGCCGGTTTTGACCGGTCGCTGCGATAGGGTAAATTCGTTGCGGCCGTTGATTTGTAGATGGCGCAAAAATATCATAAATTAAAGACCTTTTGAAAAATCTTACTAAAGATGAATAGGAGAATTCAGGAATGGCTGACTATTTATTTTCGTCCGAATCGGTAACCGAAGGACATCCGGATAAAATGGCCGATCAAATTTCCGATGCCGTTTTGGACAATGTACTTAAAGAAGATGTTTTCGGCCGTGTGGCCTGCGAAACATTCGTGACCACCGGCCTGGTGCTGGTGGGGGGAGAAATAACCACCGATTGTTATGTGGATATTCCCAAAACCGTACGCGAAGTGGTGAAAGATATCGGTTATGTTAATGCGCAATACGGATTTGATTATTTGACCTGCGCCGTGATGACTTCCATCGATCAGCAGTCGCCCGACATCGCCATGGGTGTGGATCGGGCCGGTGCCGGAGATCAGGGCATGATGTTCGGTTTTGCCTGCAACGAAACAGCGGAATTAATGCCCATGCCCATCAGTCTGGCTCACAAACTAACCCACCGTCTGGCCGATGTTCGTAAAAACGGCACCCTGCCCTTTTTGCGACCGGATGGTAAGGCGCAGGTCACCATTCGTTACGAAAACGACAAACCGCTAGCCGTGGAAAAGGTGGTTGTTTCGGCCCAACACGACCCGGACATCTCCCGCGAAAAGTTGGAAGAAGCCATAATTGAAGAAGTGATCAAACCCGTATTACCAGCCGAAATGGTAAAGGGTAAAAAAATCACTTATTACATCAATCCCACGGGGCGTTTTGTAATCGGTGGGCCACAAGGCGATGCCGGCTTAACCGGACGCAAAATTATTGTGGATACGTACGGCGGGGTGTTCAGTCATGGGGGCGGTGCCTTCAGCGGAAAAGACCCCACGAAGGTAGATCGTTCCGCATCGTATTTTGCCCGTTACGTGGCCAAAAACGTCGTGGCTGCAGGGTTGGCGGAAAAATGCGGCATTCAGGTGGCCTACGCCATCGGCGTGGCCGAACCGGTTTCCCTGATGGTGCAAACCTTCGGAACCGGAAAAGTTTCCGATGAAGAATTGGCCAAACTGGTACAAAAGCACTTCGATTTTACCCCGGGCGGCATTATCGAAACCTTAGATCTGCGACGTCCCATCTACCGCAAAACGGCGGCCTACGGACATTTCGGTCGGGAGCTGGATGAATTTACCTGGGAAAAGACCGATATGGCGGAAGCCTTAAAAAAATAATCCGGATTTGATCCCTCGAATGAAAATTCGGGGGATTTTTTTTACATGAATAATCGAGGAAATGCCATGAGCAAAAATTTGTTTATTATCGAACATCCCCTGTTGCAAGCTAAACTAACCGTTCTGCGCGATAAAAAAACGGATCGCCAAAAATTCCGTCGTACCCTTTCCGAAATCGCCATGTTAATGACCTACGATTTGACACGCCACATTCCGGTCAAGGAAATTGATGTGGAAACGCCTCTGGAAAAGACACAGGGCGTAGAGCTGCACAAGGATGTTACTCTGGTGCCCATCTTGCGTGCCGGTCTGGGCATGATCGATGGTATCCTGGAACTGTTACCCAATGCCCGCGTGGGACACATCGGCGTGTACCGCGACAAGACAACACTTTTACCCGTTGAATACTATCTTAAATTACCCGACAATGTGAACGAAACGTTTGTTATTTTAGTCGATCCCATGCTGGCGACCGGCGGCTCGGCCTTGGCCGCTATTGAAATCTTGAAAAAACGCGGGATTAAGGAATTGAACTTTTTGTGCCTGGTGGCGGCGCCGGAAGGAGTAAAAGCCGTTCACGAACGTTTCCCGGATGTTAAAATTTTTACGGCCGCTTTGGATCGCCAACTGAACGATCACGGTTACATTCTGCCGGGTTTAGGCGATGCCGGAGATCGTTTATACGGCACGGAATGAGAAGCCAGAAGACTATGTTAAGAAAAGCTGCTGGCCCGGGAAAGAAGTTACCGGTTGAGAGAGAAGGGTAATTGGGAATTAGGAATTGGGAACTGGGAA
>CAZHIZ010000125.1:0-10191 GCA_964532875.1 uncultured Caldithrix sp.
TTTGACAAATCAAAGATCAGGCTTTTGACTGATTGCAAATCCGGCCGCCGACGGATCGTAGATTCGGCTTTTGACGAAACGTCGAAGCCGGAATGGGTACGAAAAACGCCCTTTTCCCCATTTCCAATCGGCCTGCTTTAATCTGAAGATTCACCTCATGCACTATGATTTCGATGAAACATTCTTGACACTCACCATGCTTTTCGCTAACTTCCTTACATGAATCGTGCCAATTAATTTTAGGACGGAGTTTATGCTCAATCTTTCGCAGAATTTAAAGCTGAATTTGGAACAGCGACTGACCCCGCAACAGATTCTTCTTTCAACACTTTTGCAATTGCCGTTGCTCAGTCTGGAGCAGCGTATTAAAAGCGAGTTGGAAGTTAATCCCGTATTGGAAGAAGGCGAAGAAACCGATGAAGAATTGGACGATTTGGACGACGGGGAAGTGGAAGTTGCCGAAGATGCTCCATCCGAAGAGATCCAAAAAGAACTGGAATTATTGGATAACGGCAATCATAATGACGAATACGATAAGGAAGAATTAGAGCAGGCTCAGGCCGAAACCGATCTGGAAAATTTTATTAACGATGAAGAGTCCTACCAGGTTCGCATGCCCAAAGACAAAAATGAAGAAGATTATGAGCGCCCGGAAGTCTTTAAGCAAACCCTGCCCGAATATTTAACCGAACAATTCCACATGCTCGATTTAAACGCTTTGGAGATGGACATTGGTGACTATCTCATCTGGAATATTCGCGACGACGGTTATTTGGATCCCAATGTGAATCTGGAGAATGTGGCTAAAATGTTCAACACCGATGTGGAAACCGTTGAAAAGGTACTTAAAAAAATTCAATTTTTGGACCCCACCGGTGTGGGCAGCCGTAATTTACAGGAATGCCTGCTGGTACAATTGGAAGAACAGGGCAAGCAGGACACATTGGCCTACACGATTTTAAAAGATCATTTTGATGATTTTAAAAACAAGCGTTACGAAAAAATCATGGATGCTTTGGGAATCAGCAAAGAACAACTCCAGGAAGCCATCGATATGATTTTGCGCCTGAACCCAAAGCCGGGTGAAGGATCTTTTGACGCACGCAGTAATTATGTGGTGCCCGATTTTATCGTCGAAAAAGTGGATGATAAATTGGTAGTTAGTTTAAACGATTGGAATATCCCGCCATTACGCATCAGTAATTTGTACAAAAAAATGTTGCTCAATCGTAAAAAATACGACAAAGAAACCCGCAAATACATTCGCAAAAAGGTCGAGTCGGCCCGCTGGTTTATTACCTCCATTTACCAGCGTAAAATTACCATGCTTAAGGTAATGGAAGCCATCGTGGAAAAACAACGCGAATTTTTTGAGAAAGGTCCGGAGTACATTAAACCGCTGACCATGCGTGAGATTGCCGAAATGATCGGCATGGATATTTCCACGGTTAGCCGTGTGGCCAACGGGAAGTACGTTCAAACCGATTACGGCGTGTTCGAATTGAAATACTTTTTTAACGAAAAAATCGAAAACGAAGATGGCGAAGAAATTTCAACCAGGAAAATAAAAAATCGCATTAAAGAAATTATTGAAAACGAAGATCCGCACAAACCTTTGAGCGACGAGAAAATCGCTCAACTGCTCAAAAAAGAAGGCTTTCCTATTGCTCGCCGTACGGTGGCCAAATATCGGGAGCAAATGGGTATTCCGGTGGCCCGCCTGAGAAAAGGCTTGTAAAAAAAGCGGCCTTTTGAAACAATTTGTCGTTTGCACCGTTTGAATCGTTTTCAAAGACTTTGCCTGAACGATGTTTAGAAGGCCGGGGCCGAGAATCGTATGATTCGGCTTTGGCTGTTGGTTACTTAAGCGAAAAGGACATATTATGGAACATCAATCATCTTTAAAAATATACGCCACAACCATTCTCGGAATTCGGCACAAGGGGCAGGTTGCCCTGGCCGGTGACGGACAGGTGACACTCGGTAATACGGTGATGAAACATTCCGCGAAAAAAATTCGCCGTTTGTACAACGAAAAAATTTTAGCGGGTTTTGCCGGCGCTGCGGCCGATGCCTTTACATTATTCGAACGTTTTGAGCAAAAACTGGAACAATATGCGGGAAATTTGCCCAGAGCCGCCGTGGAGCTGGCCAAGGACTGGCGTTCGGATAAATATTTGCGTCGTCTGGAAGCCCTGTTGGTGGTCATGGACAAAGACAACATATTTATTATTTCGGGGACGGGAGATATCATTGAACCGGACGACAATATTGCGGCCATCGGCTCCGGAGGCCCGTATGCACTGGCCGCCGCGCGCAGTCTGGTCAAATATTCCGAACTATCCGCAGAAGAAATCGCGCGTGAAGCGCTGCGCATTGCCTCCGAGATTTGCATTTACACAAACGACAATATTCGCGTGGAGGTACTGTAATGGAAAATAGAAAGATTCGCAAGATGACGGAAACTCAAATCGATGAAAAAATGGCGGAATTGACTCCGCAACAAATTGTCAAAGAATTGGACAAATACATTATCGGTCAGGATCGGGCCAAAAAAATGGTGGCTATTGCCTTACGTAACCGCTGGCGTCGGCAACACGTACGCCGTGAGTTGCGTGAAGAGATCATGCCGAACAACATTATTTTAATCGGGCCCACCGGTGTAGGTAAAACGGAAATCAGCCGCCGACTGGCCAAACTTTCCAGTGCGCCTTTCATCAAGGTGGAAGCTTCCAAATTTACGGAAGTGGGTTATGTGGGGCGCGATGTGGAATCGATTATTCGTGATTTGGTGGAAATCGGCGTGCAAATGGTGCGTGAGGAAAAGACCAAAGAAGTGGAAGGCAAAGCGCACGACCATGCCATCGAGCGTTTGTTGGACATTTTGTTGCCCCCCATTTCGTCGACGACCAAACCGGTCGGAGAGATGGATGAGGGCGACGAATTGGAATTGCGCCACCAGAGAACGCGGGAAAAATTGCGCCAACAATTGCTGGCCGGGCAACTGGATGATCGCCTGGTGGAAATTGACGCCCCGGCCGATACCACCCCCATGATGCAAATATTCTCCCCCATGGGTATCGAAGAGATGGGATTGAATATTCAGGACCTGTTCGGGGGACTCATGCCCAAAAAAGTCAAAAAGCGCCGCACAACCGTTTCGGAAGCGATTAAAATTTTGACCCAGCAGGAAGCGCAAAAACTCATTGACATGGATGAGGTGGTGCGCATTGCCGTTCATCGCGTGGAAAATTCGGGTATTGTCTTTCTGGATGAAATCGATAAGATCGCCGGCCCCAGTTCCGGTAAATCCGGGCCGGATGTCTCGCGCGAAGGCGTGCAACGGGATTTGCTGCCCGTGGTGGAAGGTACGTCTGTACTGACCAAGTACGGCATGGTAAAAACCGATCATATTTTGTTTATTGCCGCCGGAGCTTTTCATGTGAGCAAACCGTCCGATTTAATTCCGGAATTACAGGGGCGCTTTCCGATTCGCGTGGAATTAAACAGTTTAAGTGAAGAAGATTTCGTGCGCATTTTAACCGAGCCGCGCAATGCCTTAATTACACAATACAAGGCCATGTTGGAAACCGAAGGGGTGAATTTGGATTTTACCGATGATGCCATCCGTGAAATTGCACGCATCGCAACCACGGTGAATGCCCGCACGGAAAATATCGGCGCCCGCCGTTTACACACCATCATGTCCACTTTACTGGAAGAAATACTGTTCGAAATTCCGGAGAAAAAGTTGGAAAAGATTGTCATTGATAAGAAGATGGTTTCCGATACACTCAAATCCATTGTAAATGACGAAGACTTAAGTCGATACATTCTGTAGCGTGTTAAAAAACGATTCAAAGGCGGACATGTTCCGCCTTCTTTGTTTAAAGCTGTTGTTCCTTCTGAAGAATCCAAGTCCGCTATTTGGGAGAAGTGTATTGTCCTATGGAACGTTTGCCTATTGAAAAATTTGAGTACATTTACCGTCGGTTTGTGCCTTTTGTTCTTGCTGCGACTGCTCCCGAAAGTTGGTCGGAAGAAAAAGAATTCACCGCCGACGAACAAACATTCGAAGAGCGTGTGCGCACATTGATTTGTGCCTTTAATCGGGTGCTTTCCGGGACGGGGCATCCCCAATATGAGCAAGCCAGCCACTATTTAAATAAAAAGCAACCTTTACCGTTGCTTGAAAATTTACGCCATTTTTTGCTCGACGGGATCGAGCGCATACGGCGCGAAATAGCACAAAGCGCTCAGGTCGATGCCGAATTTGAGTCGCGTTTGAATGCCGTGTTCAAACAACTTTCAATGTCTGAAGACAAGCGGGAAGTACCGCTTTCGGCCGAATTGTTCTGGCAGCTTTTTTTCCCGGAGGGGCAGGGCATCTTGAAAAATAAAGCGCAAGCTGAAGAAGCCCTGCGGCGCAAACGTACCGTGCGAATTACGCGCAAAGCGCGCCAACCGATCCAAAATCCCGCCGCCGAAATTTTGTTTACCTCCAATGTCCTGCTAACCGTACCATTTAAAGAATGGAATATTGACGATCTCGATTTACCGGCACACATTAAACGGGTTTTAAAAGAGAATAAAGATCGGCCGCAGGAATTCTGGTACGATCATCCCGTGCCGGTGGGCATTCCCGAAGCAAACAATGAAGTGCTTTACGGCTTACGCGGACTCAACGCCATGATGGCTTTTGAAAAAGAACGGGGAAGCGTAGACAGAGATCAAAAACTTACCGTTGTGCTGTCGTGCTCCGTGACCCATTCCTTTTTGCAGGAAATTGCCAAAGAATATTTACGCCATCTTTTGCGCACAAAAAGTGGATTTGAACATTTGCGCGTTTATTTGTTTACTGAAGGCGATGTGGAACGTTTGCGCAGGATTTTTCTTCCCGATAGCCTTCCTTCGGGAACAACGTCTTCGGCCTTTTCCCATGTTTTTGGCGTGGACGGTCCGTACGGTCGGCATTACAGCTTTTTAAAAGCCATCGCTTTGTTCTGGCAGGTATTCATCGATCCGCGTATTAAGGCTACTTTTAAAATCGATCTGGATCAGGTGTTCGACCAGGAGCGTCTGGTGCGCGAAACGGGACTAACGGCTTTGGAGCATTTTAAAACCGCTCTCTGGGGAGCGCAGGGTGAAGATGCCGACGGAAACCCCGACTATCTGGGTATGATTGCCGGCGCTTTGGTTAATGCCGAAGATATTGAAAAATCGTTGTTTACTCCTGATGTCTCCTACCCATCGGGCCCGCAGCACGCCGATGAGTTCGTCTTCTTCAGCCGCTTGCCCCAGGCCCTTTCCACCCGGGCCGAAATGATGGCCCGCTACAACACGCCTTTGTTGGATGGTGAAAACTTTTGTTTACAACGCGTTCATGTTACCGGCGGTACCAACGGCATTCTCATCGATGCCCTGACCGAATACCAACCCTTTACACCCTCGTTTATCGGTCGGGCCGAAGACCAGGCCTATTTGCTTTCGGCTTTTAACGATTCCGGTCAGCAGTTGGCGTACGTTCACAAAGACGGGCTCATCATGCGCCATGACAAGGCCCTGTTCGCGCAACAAGCCCTGCGCGCCGCCGAAATCGGGAAACTCATCGGAGATTACGAACGCATTCTCTATTTTTCTTACTATGCGCGGGCGCTGCATGAAGATTACAGACGTATTAAGAAGGCAGTCGATCCCTTTACCGGTTGCTTCATCTCCGCCATTCCGCAAACCGTTGTCTATTTGCGTTTTGTGTTTAAGTTGCTGGATCTGCTGAATTCGGATGCCATATCCCGGGCGCAAGAATTTACGGCTATGGCCATCCCCCGGTTAAAAAAGGCGCTTCATTTTTGTACCGCTCCCGAAAATCTCCTAAAAAAGCAATTTCAAACGGAAAAACAACAGTGGGCAACCTATTACGCCGCACTTAAAACTTTAGGCTCCGATTTGGCCCGCAGGAAAAAATCGGCTCTGAATAAGCAAGCCCGCATTCAGGCACTCATAAGCCAGTTGCGTATCGATTCGTAGCGGGGCAGGGCATAAAATTTTTTTAAGAAATGAATTCCGATGTGCCAAACTGATAATCACGGGCAATAAAAAAAGGCCGTAAAACGAACTCCGTTCTACGACCTTGAAAGATTTTGATCTAAGCTTTTTTAACGACTACGCCCGCCGCCGAAGATGCGCAGGAGCATTAAGAACAAGTTGACGAAATCCAAATAGAGCATCAAAGCTCCGATGATGGAAAGTCGACCGTAAGCTTCACCGGCCGAGGGTGTTATTTCCATGCCCAGACGGCGAATTTTTTGCGTATCGTAGGCGGTCAGGCCGACGAAGATTAAAACGCCGATGTAGGAAATGATCAAATCCATGGCCGAACTGCGGATGAAAATATTGACCACGGAAGCAATGATAATGCCGATCAGGCCCATGAAAAGAAAACTACCCCAGGAGGTCAAATCCTTTTTAGTGGTGTAGCCGTAGAAACTGGTGATGCCGAAGGTTAAGGCGGTAATCAAAAAAGTTTTGGCAATAGCCGTGGGGGCATAAACCAGTAAAATAGCGCTTAAGGTTAAGCCGTTAATAAATGAAAACAGTAAAAATAGAGTGCTGGCCGTTGAAGCCTGCATTTTTTTTACACCGCCGGAAATGGCAAACACCATGCCCAGTTCGGCCACGATGAGCAAAATAAGCACAATAGAGTTCCCGTACACCAAATTCATTACCATCGGACTGTGCACGGTAAAATAAGCCGTTAAAGCGGAAACCAGCAATCCCAGCATCATCCAGTTGTACACCGAACGCAACAGGGCGTTCTCTCGGGTGATGCTCAACGATTCCTGATAAAAAGGATCTTGATTCATAATAATATTCTCCGTTTTTTTATGTTTACGTAATTATTTACGTTCGATTACACCAATACACTTTAATGCACTAATATGACTAAAAATTTATCAAAACATTGTTAAAAATTCAATTAATTTGCCTGCAAAAAGTTCCCGGATTTTCAGCTTTAGAAGCCATTTCCGTATCTGCGCAGAATAGTGAATCGTATTTGCGCGTAAAAAAATGAAATGAACGGCTTCATCTGATGCTTTTAAACAAAATAATTGTTATTTTAGGCGCGTGTTTCATTATAATGCAAACGGAGGTTCATCATGCGTACCGCTAAAACCATGTTACTATTCATCGTTCTCTTTTCCTTTGCCTTTGGCCAAAATAAATTATTGACCATGCAAGAGGCCATTTTGGGCAGCTACAAGAATTTAAAAGTCAAGAATTTGCCTCAACTACAATGGGTAGCTAAAAGCACTTCCTTCAGCTATGTGGATTCTTTGCACGGGCAATACGGCTTGATTATGGTGAATGCAAAAGATTTGAAACCTCATCTAATCCTTAGTACGGACAGCTTAAATACTTTGCTCATGCACGCAGGGGCAGCTAAGGTAAAACGCTTTCCTTTCGTGCGCTGGTTAAATGATCATGTTTTTCGTTTCATTCACGGGCAGGGTCTTTTTCGTTGCGATTTGCAGAACGCGACCTTGCAAAAAGTGAATGTGATCCCCAAAGAGGCGGCCAATGTACAGGTGCATCCTACTTTGGATTACGTGGCTTACACCAAGAAGAACAATTTGTTTGTTTCCCTAAAACCGGGCCAGGAAATTCAGGTCACCTTTAATCCGCAGGGAGTTAAAAGCGGCGATGCCTATGTGCATCGTCAGGAATTCGGTATTAATAAAGGCATTTTCTGGTCGCCCAAAGGAGATCAAATTGCTTTCTATCGGGACGATCAGCGCATGGTTACGGAATATCCTCTGGTGGATATCGATTCGCGTCCGGCCAAAGTACGTATGATCCGCTACCCGTTTACCGGCATGACCAGCGAACAGGTAAGCGTAGGAATTTACCACATCAAAACCGGTTCCATTACCTATTTACAAAGCGGCGAGCCCAAAGATCATTACAAATGCAGCGTTACCTGGAGTCCGGATGAAAAATACATCTATTTGGTGGAACTGAATCGCGATCAGGATCATTTGTGGGTAAATCAATATGCCCCGTACGACGGGCGTAAAATCGCCACCCTGTTCGAAGAAAAAAATCCCAAATGGGTCGAGCCGGAACACGGACTATTTTTCGTGAATGACGATCCCGATCGATTCGTTTGGTTCTCCAAGCGGGACGGTTTTAACGATCTGTTTCTTTTTAACTCCCACGGTAAGTTGCTGCGCAAACTTACGCGTTCACAACGCGATGTTACGGCCTTTTTGGGATTCGATACGCAGGGTAAATACGCCTTTTTCATGGCCGCTACCGATCGTGGTCTGGGACGGCAGCTATTCAAAGTGCGCTTGAAATCGGGCTCTCCTCACAAACTCACAAGCGGGAAGGGCGTCCATCGCGTTTTGGTGCAAAAAGAGGGCCGTTATTTTTTGGATCGATTTACCAATTTACAAACCCCGAACCGTATTGCTTTGTTGGATGCAAAGGGCAAACGGCTTAAGGTGTTGCTCGATGCCCCAAATCCGTTACGTGACTACAAGCTGGGAAAAATCAAATTGTTGACGGTTAAGGACAAAGAAGGGATTGCCCTTAATGCCCGTATGATTTTGCCGGCGGATTTCGATCCGCACAAAAAATATCCGGTTATTGTCTATGTGTACGGCGGACCGCATGGGCAAATGATTACCAATAGCTGGCTGCGCGGCTGGCCTTTGTGGTATCAATATATGGCAGAACGGGGTTACATTATTTTTACGCTGGATAATCGCGGTACCAACAATCGCGGCCTGTCTTTCGAGCAGGCTATTTACCAGCATCTGGGCACAAAAGAGGTGGAAGATCAGATGGCCGGCGTTGACTATCTCAAGCATCAACCGTTTGTGGATTCCACACGCATCGGTGTGCACGGATGGAGTTACGGCGGTTTTATGACCATCTCTTTGATGACCCGACGCCCCGGGGTTTTTAAGGTGGCTGTGGCCGGCGGGCCGGTGATCGATTGGCACTATTACGAAGTGATGTACGGCGAACGCTACATGGACACGCCTCAAAAAAATCCGCAAGGCTACAAAGAGTCCAGTTTGCTTAATTACGTGCAAAATTTAAAAGGAAAGTTGCTTATCATTCACGGTACGGTGGATCCGGTGGTTGTGTGGCAAAACAGTTTGTTGTACCTCCGCAAAGCCATCGATTTGGGCAAGCAATTGGATTATTTCGTGTACCCGGGCGACGAGCACAACATGCGCGGCAAGGATCGGGTCCATTTGTACCAGAAAATCACCGATTATTTCATGGAAAATTTGTAATCGAATACGATGGCAAAGGCGCCGCAGGGGGCTCTGTTCAGGAATGTTCTGGCCGATAAAAATAGCGAAAATAACGAAAGCTGGAAAAGAACAGAGCCACCCCCACGGCAATGTAAACCGGTGCAATGTAATATTTGGGGATGGAAGGATTGGTTCGTAAAAAAATACCCAATCCCATCATCAGCAGAATGAGACCGTAGCTTTTCCAATCCTGAAAGGCAAAAACGCAGGCCTGTTTGGGTAAATGCAAAATACGTCTGATGTTGCGTTCGCTCACTTTGGAAAACACAAAAAAGGCCTTGATCAAACCGATGGGAATGCCGATCAAATTGACGATAAGAATGGTTTTCCAATCATAAACCCGAAGCCATTTAAAGGCTAAAAAACTTAGGAAAATCCCGACACCGGCCCAGGTTAAGCCTGAAATGAAAATCAACCATTTTTGATGGGCCGCGGGTTTAAAACGTTCAAGCAAAGTTGTGTTCTTCATTGTTTCTCACGTTGTTTATTGTTCATTGTTCATTGTTAATCGGTAATGGTGAACGGTTAACGGGCAATAATCCCGTGGTAGCGGGATTTCATCTCGTAATTTGAGAATCGCACTTTCCACTAATTTTTATTTCAGAACCCCATCCCGCCTACGCACTGCGTAGAGCGGGACAGAAATGCCGGTGGCTCTCGCAAATCCCGACTGTTCAATGCTGTTGTGGCCCCCTCCCTGCAAAATTTGCAGGGAGGGGCGGGGGTGGGTTTTCCCGCAGATTACGCGGATGTACACCAACCTGCCAAACCATTTCCCGTTTAACCATTCAACCGTTCAACCATTAAAACCCATCCCGCCCTCGACGCTTTGCGTCTCGGGCACCCTTCCCTACCGACAGCG
>CAZHIZ010000126.1:0-10191 GCA_964532875.1 uncultured Caldithrix sp.
CAATAAGTAAGTGGAATTCCGGCTATGCAAATTTTGCTTTTAATAAATCTCATTTACTGACCGTTAAAAAATTCTCATCTTTAACCAACCGCCAGCATTCCAAGGTCTCTTCCCTATTGCATTAGTAAAGGGATTTAGGGATGGGTAAGCCAAAGCTTCCTTTTCATTTTTCATTTTTCTTTTTTCTTTTATCTTTTCTACCCTTTCCGTCTTCGAAGAACCAGTTCCGAGTTCCTAATTCCTAATTTTCCTGCTGAAACAAGACAGAACCGCTTAATCTTCACCCTTTACTTTCTACTCTAATCCCTTAACTCTCAGCAAATCTACGTTTCAATAGTCCCATCCGAAATCCAGATTATTGGGCGCGTCTTTGCCTTTATGCCAATGCTTGGCATAAAACAGAATACGTTTTTCACCGGGAATAAAAAAGGGATGAACTCCCAATGTTAATTTTCTATTTTGTGTCCCGTCGGAACGCATCAACCAAATCTCGCTGGTCCGCCAATAAGGGACATAAACAATGTACATCCCGTCATTCGATAACTGAAATTCAGCCTTACCATAATCTTGCAAAAGTAATCTTCCCAAATCAACCGGAGCGTTACCATCATTTTCCCCGACGTATAGATGGTTACCGTTTTCAAATAAATAGCGCCCCGTTTCCGCAAAACGAACGGGATGGGGATTATCAATAAAGGTCTTCAGAATTAATTGGGTTTGTCCGTTGGAGATTTTTAGACGATACAGGCCGGATTTAAAAACCGATGAGAACAGGTAATAGACATATTGTCCGCTGGGATCAAATCGCGGATAATAATATCGCTTAACCTTATCATTTTCCTGATTGGTGGTACGCAAAACATGAATCGAGTCATTATCTGTCTCCAGATAGCATAAAGCATCCCATCCTTTTTCTCCTTTTTTTTCACGCACGAAGGCAATTTTTTTACCGTCAAAGGAATAGCTCGGCTGCACATCGCTAAAATTGGTATCGCTGGTTAAAAACGTGGAATTACTGCCGTCGGTGTCAAGACGGTACAGATCATTCCTACGGGAGAAAACAATACATTCTCCGTTTGGAGCAATGCTGATTTCATCGCTTCCAAGGAAAACATTCTCGGCTAAAAAAAGTAAATTTTCCCCGACGCTATCCGCCACGTAAATTTTTCCCAAATTAACCATTAGTATTTTTCTTTCTCCATGGCGCAAAAAGGGAATGGCATATTCGAGCCCGCCAGGCGGAACCTGATCGGAAAGCTGCCGGCGCAAAGCGGTGGAATCTTTCCCGGCATAATCCATAGTGGTTAACCAGTAATCGGCCCAATGATAAATTTGGTATTCATCGGGCAAACTACAGCCCAAAAGCAATAACATTACGACCCATGCGATTCGTTTAATATTTTTCATCATTGTATGATCCTTGAATTCTTTATTTAGAAATATGTTTAAAACAATCCGATTTCAAAGCGGGTAAACCATTTTTTATCATTCGGTTTGTAACCGAAATCTGCGCCAATCAGTGCCGGCCCCCAACGACCTTGCACCCCGCCCAACAAACCGAATGAAGGACCTTCTTTAACAGAGCCGATCCACCAGCGAGAATGTAAAAATCTAAAATCCTTGCCTACTTTTACAATCAACGGGTAATCCACAAAAACCCAACTGTAATCATCATTTAAAGCCGCTTGCACAAAATACTTCTGCGGCAATTCATATCGAAGCTTGACGATGGGTGAGAAGAAGAAAAGGCCATTTATTTCTGAGCAATAAAATGTTTTTGATGAAATTGCAGCCCAACCACCGATGCTCAGGGTCATCTTATTCCACTTGCGTCCTGTTACCATTTGCAGAAATGCGGTTTTAAAATGGCGTAACTTCTCCGTGTAGAAATTAGGATTCGAGTATTCGCAACCATAATCCAAATATTTTTGGGCATTTTCAATGGCACCGACTTGCAAATCGAACAGGGAAACCATGTTTTCCGAATGGAGTCTGATCGCAAGAGAACGATAGGCCACGATATTCTCAAACATATTATATTTCCCGCCCATAAAACGGAATGATTTAAACGACCTGATTGTATCCGTGACGAGTTCTCTCTTCCAAATTCCCAATTTTCTCTTTTTGGCCCTTCGCTCCGCTGCCGCGTATATTTTATTGAAAGTATGTTCAGGGGACGGTCTGTATTTACCATAACCGTTTTGTAAATAGACTTTAATAATATCCAAATTTTCAAGCGGGTATTTTTTGAACAAATAAACCGGAATGGGCCTGCCGACTTTTACTTCGAGCGTGTCGTAGCGGATTAAAACATCTTTTCCAAGAATCATGCTTTTTGCATAGGAGACGGCCTGTTGCGCGATATGGGCGCCTAATGTATCTTCGTCGTTCAGGGATGGTGTTTGCACATCGGCTAAACAGATAAGACGACCGTCCTGAATTTGAAACAAATCGGCATCGATTATCTTGGCAATTTTTACGGTTTCTTCTTTGGCCCAAAGCCAAACGACGGACAGGAACAACACTAAAACAATATGAATTAACTTTTTTGCATGCATCGAATAACCTTTCTTTATTAAGGACAAAAGGTGGGATGAGAGGTTGTTTTAATATAGGATTATTTTTTTAGTGACGCAATAGTTTTGGTGGTTTTAATGTTAAGAGTTGAAAGTTAAGGATAAAGAAGATTCCCAATTCTCCCGCGTAAATTGGGATACTGCTTTGGCGGGACCATTTGACCAATCAACTGTTCAGCCCCTTCTCATTCAATCACTTTTCCGACCTCCCCTCTGTCCAACGCCTCCGCTGCCGCCTGTTCCCCCTTGCCGATTATCTCTTCCGCTTTCTTGAAATCGAAAAACTGGTAATCACTCACTTCGGGGCTGATTAAAACATCCGGGGCCGATTGTTGCAGACGTAAACTTAAAATCATGTTTTCCATGGTCATGGCCACCTGCGCCATTTGCTTTTGCAGGCCCAATTTGGGAGCCTTTAAAGCGTGGCCGCCGTTTCTTTCCTGACGCAAACGTTCCAGTACATCTCCGAACAAACGTTGCAGAAACGACGATGAGCTCCCGGCTGCTAAAACTTTCCGCTTGGTAACCAAAGCTCCGGAGTTTAATTGACGAGCACGTTGTTCAACGGAAGGAGTTACTTTACAGGCAATCACTTTTTGGGCCCCCATCATACGGGCCACACTTACCGGCACGGGATTAACCACGCCTCCGTCTATCAAATAGTGATCATGAATTTTAACCGGTTGAAACAAAAACGGAAAGGAGATGCTGGCGCGAATGGCATTGATCAAAGAACCGGAATTCAAAACGATTTCGGCCCCGGTCAACAAATCCGTAGCCACGCAAGCAAAGCGAATCGGCAAATCTTCGATATCTTCTTCACCCAATAACGAAATGAGAAACTCTTCCACCCGATCGCCATCCAACAAACCGTCGCGCCGAACGCGTTTGGGAAAGAGAATTTGCACTACTTTTTTCCAGTTGGTACGGCAGGCAATTTCTTCAAGCTGCGAAGCGCTCAAACCGGCGGCATAAGCCCCGCCGATCATGGCTCCCATACTGGAGCCGACGATCAAATCCGGCTTCAGGCCCCGCTTTTCCAGTACTTTCAACACGCCAATATGTGCCAGACCGCGCGCTGCCCCGCTGCCCAGTACCAGCGCCAATTGCGCCTTTTCATTACTTCCCATACCTTTTTCCGTTTCTTTTTTAGCCGGGATAAACTTTATCGACTCTCCATTTTTCGTGCTTGCTCCCGAATAAAACGCCAGGCCTCCTGCACATGGCGGTGTTGTAAGTAAGTTTGCCCGGTTACCATGCGTAATGTGTAGCGACCGTTAACGCGCGTGTGGGTTAAAAATAAATTTCCCGAGGCGTTCAGGATTTGCAACAAACGTTCATTTATTGCATCCAGCTTTTGTTCGTCCTGCACTGCTTCAGGATGGTAGCGGAAACACACTAAATTTAACGTGCGCGGCGCCATGATTTCGAAATCCGGTTGTTCGGCAATGGATTGCTCCAATTCACTGGCCCAACGAATGTGATCACGAAAGCGCTGGCGGATGCCTTCCACGCCGAAATTGCGGATTACAAACCACAATTTTAATGCCCTGAAACGCCGCCCCAAGGCAATCCCCCAATCACGGTAGTCGTTCACGCGGCCGGTCGTGTCCGTCTTCAGATATTCCGGCAAAATGGACATGGTGTGTAACAAGGCCTGACGATCTTTAACAAAATAGGCCGAGCAATCGAAATTGGTAAACATCCATTTGTGGGGATTAAAAACAAAAGTATCCACCTGCTCTATCCCGTCGATCATCCAGCGGTATTCGGGCAAAATCAAAGCATTACCGGCATAAGCCGCATCCACATGAAGCCACAAATCATAACGGGCGGCAATCTCGGCAATTTCTTTTAGTGGATCGATGGCCGTGGTTCCGGTAGTACCCAGAGTGGCTACGATGGCCAGCGGCCGTTGCCCGGCGTGCAAATCGTTTTTAATGGCTGTTTCCAGAGCTTCCGGATTTAAACGCAATTGCGCATCCACGGCCACTTTAACCAAGTTTGCACTGCCGAATCCGGCAATTTTAACGGCTTTCTCAATGGAAGAATGGGTTTCAGTAGAACAATAGATTTTAAAATTTTCAAATCCGGCAAATCCCTTTTGATTGATTTGGTAGCGCGAATATTTTTCTCGTGCGGTAAGCAGGGAAACAAGCGTGGCCGAAGAAGCCGTATCCTGAATGACCCCGTCCCAACCAAGGGGTAACCCCAGCATCTGTTTCAACCAGTTCATGACCTTTTCTTCCAACTCGGCAGCCGCCGGAGAGGTATCCCAGATCATGCACTGGGCCGCTAAGGTTGCCGTCAGCATCTCGCCGAGTACGGAGGGGTAACTGGCATTGGCCGGAAAGTAGGCAAAAAACTTAGGACTTTGCCAGTGGGTCATGCCCGGCAAAATAATTTGCTCGAAATCGCGAAAGATGGATTCCATGTTTTGTCCCTCTTGCGGTGGCGTCTCCGGAATTTGGCTGTAAATGTCACCGGGTTTTACCGGAGCCTTTACGGGATACGTTTCGATGTTTTGATAATAATCCGCCATCCAATCGACAAATTGGTGTGCATACTTTCTAAACTGTTCTAAATCCATCATATTCTCAATCCTCCTTCAAACTATCAAAGGCCTTTAAAGCAGCACCATTGATTTACCGAATTAAATCACCCACATTGCCCCGGAAATAATTTACGTTCATGGCTTCCAAATGCTTGTAAACGCCTTGCATGCGACTCAGGAAATCCGCCCAGTCTTTTTCTTCTTTCGGTGTCCAGACCACTTCGGCCAGCGCACAGGCCCGGGGGTAAGCCATGTATTCCACATATTTGCTGTTTAACAAATATTCCGACCAGACATTGCCCTGGGCGCCCAAAATATATTTTTTCTCATCCGGGGACAATTCTTTTGGAACGGGATCGTAGGAATAAACTTTTTTCATGGGTAAAAATCCACCGATGGCCAGAGGCTGTGTTTGCGGATCGGCTTGATAATGATCGAAATAGCAATACGGTCCCGGCGTCATGATCACATCATGGTGCATTTGGGCCGCGGCAATGCCGCCCTTCTCCCCGCGCCACGACATGACCGTGGCTTGCGGAGCCAAACCGCCTTCCAAAATCTCATCCCAGCCTATGATGTAACGATGTTTGCTTAACAAGAATTTTTCAATACGCTGAATAAAATAACTCTGCAATTCATGTTCATCTTTCAGACCCTCAGCTTTAATGCGTGCCTGGCACTTAGGGCAGGTTTTCCAACGATCCTTGGGGCATTCGTCCCCGCCAATATGGATGTATTTACCGGGAAACAAGTCAACGACTTCGCTTAAAACATCTTCTAAAAATTTAAAAGTAGATTCCTTACCGGCACAGTACACATCTTTAAAAATTCCCCACCGCGTGGCAACCTGATAAGGCCCTCCGGTACAGCCCAGATAGGGATAAGCTGCCAGGGCCGCTGAGGAATGCCCGGGCATTTCGATTTCCGGAATAATGGTCACAAAGCGTTTTTGGGCGTAAGCCACAATATCGCGAATTTGATCCTGAGTGTAATAGCCGCCGTAGGGTTGGCCGTCGTAAATGTACGGTTTCACACCGCCATGCCCCACCTGTGTTTCTTTTCGATAGGCTCCCACCTGGGTTAATTTGGGGTATTTTTTGATCTCAATACGCCAGCCCTGATCATCGGTTAAATGCCAGTGAAAATAGTTCATTTTGTTAAAAGCAATCAAGTCGATGTATTTCTTGATAAATTTAACCGGAAAAAAATGGCGGGAGACATCTAAGTGCATGCCGCGATAGCGGAAACGCGGCGCATCGTTGATGATCACGCAGGGTACGCTCCATTCCTGCCCGCTAACCGAATCCCGACTTTCGATCGCCGCGGGTAACAGCTGGCGCACAGTCTGAATTCCGTAAAATAATCCACGTGCATTAGGTGCATGAATTTCGATTTTTTGCGGAGAGATGATCAAGCGATAAGCGCCATCTGCGCCTTGAACGGTTTGATCGATTTTCAATGAAATGACGTTACTATCTGTTTGGGTCGCTTTGGGAAAGGGAAATCCGGTGGGAATGCCGAAACGGTCGCGAATAAAATCCACAACATTCATGACCCGAGGTGCCCGGTTGTCGAAATCGATAGCCGTTTCGGCGTTAAAGATGAATTGCCCCGGCTGTTCCTGTAAACTTTGAGGCCTGGGCACAATGGGGTATTTGGCCGGTTGAATTTTCATGGTTTTTTTGCCTCCGGTGCAGCTAAAACTTGCCATTAAAAGAAAGGCCATTCCTAAAAATTTTAAAACGGTCTTTGGGTGGCGCATAGAAAACTCCTTCGTGTTTTTAGATATTCCGATAAGCGCTTTAAAAATAAACGGTGTGTGAACAAAAGGCAAGAAAGAATGCGCAAGTTGGTTTGGTAGAAAAATAATCGGGAAGCCTGAGTTAGGCTTCCCGATTTAAAAGTTTATCCGCGATAATTTTCGTCCAGATTTTCCATGCTCTCTTCAAAATCGTCCGTGTACTTGGAAGCAATGGTCTGGCGAATGACCACAACCTTAATTTGCCCGGGAAATTCCATGGATTCGCGGATTTTATTGGCAATATCCGTGGAAAGCACCATGGCCTTTTCATCACTGATTTTGTCGGGTTCCACGATTACGCGGATTTCCCGGCCGGCCGAAATGGCGTAAGTTTTGGCCACCCCGTCAAACGAATTGCCGATTTCTTCCAATTTGGTAATGCGTTTGGTGTAGGCTTCCAGAGTATCGCGCCGTGCTCCGGGACGACTCCCGCTGATTTTATCGGCTGCCGTTACCAGTACGGAAATGGGATGAATCGGTTCCGCTTCTTCATGGTGAGCATAAATGGCATTAATGACAATTTCATGTTCTTTGCAGGCCTTGGCTAATTCGGCACCAAGAGTAACATGGCTTCCTTCGGAATTGTTGCTCACGGCCTTACCGATGTCGTGAAACAGTCCGGCACGACGAGCCAAATTCACATTAAAGCCTAATTCCGCCGCCATGGCCCCGGCCAGATAAGCCACTTCTTTGGAGTGTTGCAACATATTTTGGCCGTAGCTGTAACGATATTTCAGACGTCCCAATGCTTCGCGCATTTTGGGATGCACATCGGTGATTTTCAATTCTTGCAACGTTTCTTCCGCGGCCTTTTGAATGGAACGATTGACTTCCTTCGTGGCCCTTCGCACCATTTGGTGGATGGAATTGACATTGATGCTTTTGTTTTTGATCAGATATTCCATGGCAATGCGCGCAATTTCCCGGGCTACGGGATCATATCCCGAAAGGACGATCAATTCGGGTGTATCGTCCACAATCACTTTAACCCCGGTCGCCTCTTCAAATGCACGAATATTCCGCCCTTCCCGTCCGATAATCATGCCCTTGTATCGTTCATTGGGCAACTCAACGGTGGAAAGAGTGGATTCCATGGTAAATTCGTAAGCCAAATTTTCAATGGCCGTAGCAATAATTTCTTTGGCTTCACGCTGGGCTTTTTCCTTGGCTTCTTCCTTGATTTCATTTGCCAACTGTACGGCTTCCAGCTTGGCCTGACCTTCCAAGTTTTTCAGCAATTCCTTTTTTGCCTCTTCCGAACTCAGATTGGCAATCTTTTCCAATCGCTTGTTCTGTGCTTCAATAAGATTGTCCACTTTCTTGTGTTTCTCGTAAAGCAATTGTTCCAGTTCATTGATCTTTTTCTCTTTGTTTTCCAGCCGCACTTCCCGGATGCGCAATTGATTTTCATCGCGGCGTAGGGCTTTTTCTTTTCGAATGTTCTCATTCTCGATGCGCGCCGCTTTTTCTTCTTTTTGTTTAATCTCTCTTAAGAATTGATTGCGTTTCTTTTGCAATTCCGTTTTTAATTTAAAATGACTGTCACGGCGTACTTTCTCCGCTTCCTTTTTTGCCTGCTCGATAATTTGTGCAGCCAGTTGTTTTTTGCTACGTAAAAACAAATTGTAAATAAGCGCTCCCAGCGCCAGCCCGATAACAAAGCCCGCAAAAACCAATGTGATTAGAGTCGGGTCGTAATGTATTGCCATAGTTTCCCTCTTTTTCTTCGCTTGTTTAAACTGTTTCGTTCGTGTGTTTTTTATTTATATGAACGCGTAAAGCGATAGGTTCATTTCTCTTACGCGCCGATTTTTTAATCAATGTTCTTTTTTTATTTTCAAGTTTAACCACTTTTGCCATACATCGGCGCAAATATTAACTTCATTAATTTTTAAATACACAGTAATTTAACAAAAATTTACTTTGTACTACAAATAAATATTCACACCTGATTTCGGGATTGCTAAAACTTCTTGACTGTAATAGAACGAATTCGTGGGTATTCTGTAAAACTTAACAAAAAATGGAAAAAGACAGGAAGCGGATTTTTAGGACGACTTCCCTTCCCCTGTTTTTCAGCGGATTGGGAAGGAATAATGAAAAAGAGCGGAAAAAATTAACATGCACTCCTTTGGCCTGAAACAAAGAAGCCGCCCAAAAGGCGGCTCTTTACAATTCTGAAAAAGATTCTATTATCCGTCCGGATGCAGTTTTTTGTATTTTTCCATCAATTCTTCATGGGTTTCCTGATGATTGGGATCCGGTTGGCATGCGTCCGTCGGACAGACGGCGGCACACTGCGGCTCATCATAGAAACCGACACATTCCGTACAGAGATCCGGATTGATGACATAAATGGGATCGCCTTCGCTAATTGCCTCGTTAGGGCATTCAGGCAAGCAAGCATCGCAAGCAATACAATCTTCAGTGATATACAATGCCATTTGGTTACTCCTCTTAATTTTGTGAATTGAACTTATTTTATTAATCGACGAGTTTGAACCCGATTTTCAAAATCACCTGATATTCGCTGACCTTTCCGTCTTTAACCGCACCCCGCTGCTCGACCACCTGAAACCAGCTTATCGCCTTAATGGTTTCCGAAGCTTTGGTTACGGCATTCTGAATAGCATCTTCGTAACTTTTGGTCGATGTACCCACGACCTCGATCAATTTATAAACATCACTCATCTTTATTGCCTCCCTTTAGTTAAATGGCCTCCACAATATAAGAAAACATGCAATGCATTTCAAAACCTTGTGCATTTTTTTATTTAACTTAGCCTTCACAAGCGAATTATTGATCTAATACGCGGACAATATCCTTTAGTTCCCGGATAATGCGCTGCAAAACTTCGCGCTGTTTTTCGTTAGTCGGTTTAACCGAATCGCTTTTTTCTGGAAGCGAACTCTGTGCTTGCGAAGCGTTTAACGGTCGATGTTTAGTCTCAGACGGATGTTCATTTTCGGGAGGTTTAATATGATATTTTTGATTGAGAATTTTATTGGCACCGCGAATGGTAAAGCCCCGATCGTAAAGAAGACGTTTAATATCGTGAAGAATTTTCAGATCCTGATCACTGTAACGCCGACTTCCCTTAGGTGATTTGGCCGGTTGCAGGGCATCGAAGACGGTTTCCCAATAGCGCAAAACGGATTGGGGTAATTCCAGAAATTCCGCAACCTGGCCGATTGAGTAATAAGGCTTTTTAGTTTCCATATTTGGCACCGATTTTTAGGTAACGTTTTTAATAAATTAC
>CAZHIZ010000127.1:0-7010 GCA_964532875.1 uncultured Caldithrix sp.
CGCGGGCACGGTTCTCTCGATACGTTCCTCCTTCGTCGGAACACTCGAGAACCGGTATCCTCGTGCTCTACCAATAGCTTAAACATTCGTCTACTGCTGGAATAATTACTGATTTCTAAATAGATGCCGCCAAACGGTTGCCGAGTGGGTCCCGCCATGGGCGGGAAGCGTATCGAGGCAACGCGGGCACGGTTCTCTCGATACGTTCCTCCTTCGTCGGAACACTCGAGAACCGGTATGCTCTCACTCTACCAATGGTTCAAACATTCGGCTCCTGCCGGAATATTTACTGATTTCTAAATAGATGCCGCCAAACGGTTGCCGAGTGCTTCGCCACAGGCGGAGCGTATCGAGGCAACAGGGCACGGTTCTTTCGATACGTTCCGGCTCAGACGGAGAACACTCAAGAATCGATTTGTGCCGCATTTTGAATCCGCATGTCGACGCCCTTAAATATGAATGAAAATGAAACAAGATATTTGATTTTACCCGCATTTATCCGTATTTTTTAAAATTAATAAGGAATGTAACACATTATGATTCAAAAAGTTAGAATTATTATTTTTTGCACAGTAGCCTTTTGGGCTGTATCCTGTACCAATCCTTTTACCACGCGGGAAAATCAGGTGGAGAAACCGGTTGTGGGCACCCCGGGCGGCAGTACGGTGTACGATCCCGCCGTGAATCCCGATATTGTTTTTACCAATTTGGGCAAAGCGATTAAGGAAAAAAATATTGATGAATATATGAAATGCTTCATACCCGAAACACAAAACGGAACGACGCATTCCTTTGATTTCGTCCCGGAACAACATTTCATCAACGAATTCGCCCGTCAGCCGTGGACACTTGGCGATGAGCGTAATTACTTCATCCAACTCAGTCAATCGCAAAAGAACACCTATCCAAAAATGGAATTAAGTCTTAACGAAGGACGAGCCATCACCTTGAATCCCATTACGGCCACTTCCATTAACGATTCTCTGGAAACCAATAGTGTGAAATACCAACTAACCATTATCTATTCGGTTGATTCGGTAAAAGTGTATTCCGGTGTTTTACAGTTTCGATTATTTAAATCCGCCGTACCGCCCGAAATCTGGTACATTTACTATTGGCAGGATAATGCCATCAACAACCGGTACGATCAAACCTGGACCGCTTTGAAATTGTTGTATCGTAAAAAGGCATTGCACCCATGAGACGATTTTTTCTATTTATTCTTTCTCTGGTACTTATCGTTTTAATGCCGGCTTGCCAAAATCCGTTTGCGCCCGGGCTTAAAAATTTTGTCAACAACCAGGCCCAAATCGTAACCGATCAGCATACGCCGGAAGACGTTTTAATCAATTTTAAATATGCTTACAATTTTAAGGATTCTCTGGTTTACGCCGATCTTTTGGACAGCAGTTTCCTGTTTATTTCCAAGAATTTTCTGACCGATCCCCCAACCGATCTCACCTGGGGACGCGATGTGGATATCAAAACGACCATGGGATTGTTCCGGCATTTCCAAACCCTGAATTTAATTTGGGAAGGCACGGTATTTTCCCATTTTCTTAATGAAGAACGGACATTGAAAGAAATTAAAAAAGTTTTTAGTTTAACCATCGACGGTGGCCGAGAAATTCCGACCATTAAAGGGGAGGCTCTTTTCGTTTTCAAAAAGAAGCCGTTATCGGCTCATGATACCACCGGGATTTGGAGAATTGTGCGCTGGGAAGACCTTTCCAGTTTCTAAACTTTAAGGAGGAAGACCGCCATGCATCGTTTAGCCGTGGATATTGACCCCATTGCTTTTATTCGTAATCAATTTAACGATCGCTATCCGGATCCCATTCAAGCCGTGGTATTGGCCGAATTGGGCGGCGCAGAAAGCATTGTTGCCTATTTTCAGGACGACCAGCGTACGATAAAAGAAACGGATCTGGTCTTGCTTAAACATATCGTAAACAGTTATTTGAATATCCGCTGCAATCTAACCGAAGAAAACATCCGCAAACTGTTACGGATTAAACCGGACATGGTAACCTTCGTGGCGCCCGGTGACCTGAAAAGTCTCGAGCCGGCTCCTTTGGACCTGGATTTGTACACGGCCCAATTGCAAGGACATATCGTGGAATTACACACCAATGAAATTCTAACTTCCGTTCTGGTATCCCCCGATATGAATCAGTTGAAATTGGCCGGTAAATTGGGATTCGACTACGTGGAACTGGATGCCCGAGGTTTAGCCGAAGCGGAAGATATGGATAGCGAGGTAGCCTTTTTGGAAGAACTCGATAATTTAGCCCTGGCAGCCAATAAATTGGGCATGGGTGTTAATATTAGCGGTGGCATCGGGTATGACAATATGCGCGACATCGTTAAAATGGAATACATCGAAGATATTGTAGTGGGTAAGCCTTTGTTCGCCAAAAGCCTGGCCATTGGTATTGAGCAAGCGGTTCGCGATTTGGTTGCACTGATTTAACGAGTTGGACTGAAAAAGGCTATTGACATGAAATTCGGATTTTTACTACTGATCTTATTAAGTGCTTTTCAAATTCCGGCACAAAAAGTTTACACCTATCAGTGGGGAACATCCCCCAAAAACCACGACCTGCCGGCCAACGATTCCCTACTGATTCCCCTTGATAATTGGCAAATACAACTGGCCGGACAAAGTCAAAATGTAACGGGGCCCTTTGTGGTTTCTTTTACGAATGAATTAACCGCACAAACCACCTTTGTTGTAAATTCCGAGAATAAATCACAAAATCTGTTTTTGCTTGCCCAGGGCATTAAGGGTTCAGCCACCGTTTATTTAAACAATCATTTGATCTCTTTTGTGGCCAATGGCGGTCAGCCCTTTAAAATCCCATTGCCGGCAGAATTCTTTACGAAAGACAGCCGACAAATTTTGCGATTAAAAATCAAACAACCGCAAAATACGCGCGAAGGTTTTCCCATAATACCCTACACCTATTCCGAATCCCATGCCATCGGCCTTTCGGCCCCCATGATGCTTGTTTCGCAGTCGCCGCCCGGTATCACGGATTTCGAGCAGCGGTTAGTAGCCAAAGGTAATACCTTCGAATTGCAATATGCCTATCGCGTGCACATACGTGGCGCGTACAAACGCCTGCAAATAGCCGAACGTTTTCAGAGACAATCTGACGGGAAGATACTTTTCCGCAAATTGCGTTTTGCCAAGGAATTGGGCAACAAAACCCTGAATATCAAGGGCACGTTTCCTTTGTCACCCAAAGACATCTGGAATTTAAATGACCCGCAAAAAATAACCCTACGAATAAAAGCAACCTTTAGCGGTAAACACTCCCAAATAATCAAACGGAATTACTCCTTCGGAGCCCGCACCTTTCGCTGGCATAAAGGGCAGTTTTATTTGAACGGTGCACCCATTGCCATCAAGGGTATTACCTGGCATCAAAACCTCACACGCTTTAGGGGTGCAAGCTACTACAATACCATTAAAAACGATTTGCAACACATTAAGTCGCTGGGAATAAATGCCGTACGCTTAAACCATGTTTTACCGACGCCCCGATTTTTAGACGTGTGTGATTCGCTGGGATTGCTGGTGTTCGCCGAATTACCCCTATGGCGCTATCCCCAATCGTTTTTTGAAGATAATTTTCTTTTGGAAACGGCCAAAAACGTCTGTTTGCAATCGGCTCCTTTTTATCGTTCGCACCCCTCTTTAGTTGCTTTCGGTCTGGGGCAGGAACTTCCCGTCGATTACCCGGTTACCCAAAAATTCTTGTTTATTCTCAATGGCAAAATCAAAACCTTATTACCGGTAGTTACTTATGTTTCTCCCATTCCCGGTCATCCGTTACCACCGGAAAAAGTGGCCGATTTTTACATGTTCGATTTGTACCGCCCCTTAAATGTTTTACACGATGCGGCTTTCGCCAAATCGACATCTCTAATCGGCAAAATCGGGGTTTTAAGCGTCGATTTGTTTCGCCAGGAGCGGCAACTGGAAGCCCATGAAATCAACCGCGGATTATTTTTAAAAGAAGAAATCGGTAAAGCATTATTTTTGTTGAAAACGGCCGGAGGGTTTATTGAAAGCTATCAGGATTGGTTTGTGCCCTACCCTTCTCTGGTCAGCAAAAAAGCACAAGCTTCCTACATCATTCCTCAGGGCTTATATCGTGTGGACGGCGAACCGAAACCGTGGACAAAATTATTACACAAACCATGGGAGATCGACCGGAGCACGGCCATCCAGATCAATTTAAAAAAGGAACGACCGACCAATTTTTATTCCATTTTAATTACCTTTTTCGTTCTTCTCTTTTTCAGTCTCTACCGCCGCTTACCGCGTTTACGTGAAAATTTACGTCGCTCTTTGCGTCATTCGTACGGCTTTTTTGTGGATATGCGTGAGCGACGCATCATTCCCTTGCTCAACTCCATTACCGTGGGCATCTTCTTTTCCATCATCGTAGCCGCTTTTATCAGTTCGCAAATTTATTTTTACCACGGTTCTTACTGGCTGCAAGAAGTGATGGCCGTTTTCCTGATCCCTTTAAGGCTCTTTGCGTATTATCTCAAAATCAGCCAATCGTACTGGTTACTAACGGCGGTTTTATTTTTAATTTTCTTTTTATTACCTTTTGCGGGAGCAATTGGCGTAAAATTATTTTCTTTATTCGGCCGGGCCCGCGTACGGTTGCGGCAAGGTGTGGCGGTCATGTACTGGTCCGGTGCTCCATTGCTCTGGTTTTTTCCCGTCAGTTTAGTATCGTATCATTGGATATTTTACGGTAAAAGCGCCGAATTGTTTTGGATCATTTTGGCTCTTTTCTTTTTGTGGATTCATTTTCGTTTGGTAAAAGGCTTGCACATTTTGTTCAATGCCGGCACCTCTACGATTTTTATCGTCTTACTCTTGTGTTATTCTGTTCCTTTGCTTATCTTTTGGGCTCTTTTCAATCCACCGAGTTACTGGTTTGATTATTTAAAATTGTTAATGAATGCGCAAGCTTTGTTTTAAGGAGAAGAATGTATTTATCGCGATTACAATTATTCGGTTTTAAGTCGTTTGCACAAAAAGTAAAATTAGACTTTAACGAAGGCGTTTCCTGTATTATCGGCCCCAACGGTTCGGGCAAATCCAATATTGTAGATGCCGTGCGTTGGGTTTTGGGTGAACAGCGTACCACGGCCCTGCGCAGCGACAAAATGCAAAGCGTCATTTTTAACGGCACTCGCCACCGCAAACCCATGGGAATGGCCGAAGTTTCCATGACCATTCAAAATAATAAAAAAATTCTCAATACGGAATTCGACGAAGTGGTCATCACACGCCGTTTGTACCGTTCCGGAGAAAGCGAATATTTGATCAATAACGTACCCGTTCGCTTAAAAGACGTTCTCAATTTATTCATGGACACCGGTTTGGGCCCCAATTCTTATTCCGTTATCGAGCTCAAAATGGTGGAAAGTATTTTAAGCGAAAACAAAAACGAACGGCGCCAACTTTTCGAGGAAGCCGCAGGCATTGTCAAATACAAAATTCGCCGCAAATCCGCCCTGAATAAACTGGATGCCACACGCAACGATTTGGTACGCATTAACGACATTATTAGCGAAGTGGAAAAGAAGGTCAATTCCCTGTCTCGTCAGGTGGGCAAAGCCAGGCGCTACTTACAATATAGCGAAGAGTTGCGAAAAACGGATATCGATTTGTGTCGCTTTCGTTACCATGCTCTTCTCGATGAAATACGCCCCCTACAGGCCCAATTGCAGGAAATCAGCAAAATAAAAGAAGAAAGCCACCACCAGATAACCATCGAAGAAGCCTTGCTGGAAGAATACAAACGGGAGCAAGTACAACGCGAACAGCAATTGCAAAAAATCAGCCTGCAAATCAGTGAGCTGGATCAGCAGATTGCACAGATTAATCAAGACATGGCCGTGGCCGAAACCAAAGCCGACCAACTGAAACAAAACAAAGAACGCTTTTTTGAAGAAATTGAGGCTGCGGAGCATAAAATCAAGGTGCTCAAAGAAAATCTCAAAACCTACCAAACTGAAATCGAAACCTTGAATGCCGAAAAAGAAGAAGCGGAACAAACGCTTTCTCAAATCGAAGCCCGGCGGCAAAGCGAATTGGAAGTTTTGCAGGCCGAAAAACAAGAGATCGACAACCTGAACGCGGAATTTAAACAACGCTTTCAAGAAGTGGCCGCTTTTAAAGATCGCCTTTCCCAGAAAGAATACCAACGGCAATTTTTACAGGAACAGCTCCAGGAGCTGGAGCAAAAATTGGTGGAATATGAGCAGGCCATCCAGCATCTGGAAACCGGCCTGGCCGGTAATAAAAAAGAGCAGACGGAAATGATTCGTCAACAGGACGATTTAAAAAATGCTCTGGCAAAATTGAAAGATCGGGAACGTACCTTGCAACAGGAGCGCGCACAACTAATCCAACAAAAAAACGGACTGCTGGGGCGTCTGGAACAAGCCCGTTCCAGGCAAAAATTTTTCCGCCAGATCATGAGCAGTTACGAAGGCTTTTGGAAAAGCACGCAATTTGTTATGACCCACAAAGATTCCCTGCCAGGCATCCACGGAACTCTGTCGGACATTATTTCTACCGAAGAGACCTATTCCCGTTTGCTGGAATCGCTTTTGGGCGATGCCTTGAATTACGTGATTGTAGATGATGTACCGGCGGCACGTGAGATCATCGCTTTCGTTAAAAGAGAAAAAAAAGGACGGATTACCCTGATTCCCATGGACCGCATTCAGCGCTTGGCCCCTTCTTCCACAAAACCCAACGAATCCTTGAAGTTTCTTAAAGATACACTTCAGGTTTCCGACCAATATCGCCGGTTGATTGAAATTTTATTGGGTGATGTGGTCATTGTTTCTTCTTTGGAAGAAGCCATAGCTCTTTCCGAAAAATATCCGCATTTTCGTTTTGTCTCCCGACAGGGTGAAATGGTCAATTTCAATCGGGAAATCTCCAGCGGCGAAACAAAGGAACGTGC
>CAZHIZ010000127.1:7110-9993 GCA_964532875.1 uncultured Caldithrix sp.
ACGCATCACCTGCAAAAAGAACTGGAATCCATGCAGGTAACGCTCGACGAGATGCAAGAAAGCCTGAACGAACTGGAGGCGGAAACAATTCAGCGCACCGGTGCTTACGAGCAAAAAAGCGAATCCATGGAATATCTTTTGGAAGAAGTGCAAAAAGCGCGTTTGCAAGCCAATAATTTGCGCAACCGATTCGCGAATCGTCAAGCCGATATCCAGCGAACGGAACGGGCCATTCAGGATTTGAGCAGCGAAATCGAACGAAAGCGACTTGAGATCAAAAAGATTAACCAAACTCTAATCGATATCGACGAGCAGAATGAAAAGCGCGAACATGACCGCCTGGCGCTTTGGGAAAGCCGCGACAAACTGGAAAGTCAAAAGCAGGAAATGATGCAGGCTTTTCAGGAATTACGCGATAAAATCAATGAACTTGAAGAGAAAACCAAAGAATATCGCCGAAAACACGATTCCACTCTGGAAAGAAGTCGGCAATTGGAACTAAAAATAAACGAAAGTCATTATAAAGCAGAGAGTATTCGGGAATACGCCTTAAAAGAGTACTCCGAAGATGTGGAAGTGGCCATCCCTTTTCAGGATTTCGACGAAAAGGCGGCCGAAGAACGTATCGAAATGTTACGCTTGCGTATTAAAAACATGGGGCCGGTCAATCCGTTAGCCGTGCAGGAATACGACGAAGAAAAAAAGCGTCTGGATTTCCTTACGCAACAGCGCGATGATTTGCTCAATGCCGAAAAATCATTGATCGATACGATCGACAAAATCAACAAAACGGCACGTGAACAATTCTTGACCACGTTTAATCAAATTAAACAAAATTTCGAGAAAGTTTTCAAATCGTTTTTCGAAAACGGTGAAGGGACCATTGAACTGGATGCGGAAGCCGATCCCTTGGAGGCCGATATCCATATCAAGGTGCGTACCAAAGGAAAACGATTGCAGACACTCAGCTTGCTTTCTTCGGGCGAGAAAACGCTCACGGCCATTTCGCTGATGTTTTCCATTTATCTGGTAAAGCCCAGCCCGTTTTGTATTTTGGACGAAGTGGATGCGCCTTTGGATGATATGAATATCGGTCGCTTTACGGAAGCGCTCAAAGAATTTTCGGCCAATACGCAATTCATTGTGGTAACGCACAACAAACGAACCATGGAAGCCGCCTCGACCCTGTACGGGGTAACCATGGAAGAAGAAGGCGTTTCAAAAATCGTATCTGTAAAATTTAACTAAACGGTGGTGTTGTATGAAACCCATTTTTAAAGCGATTTTATTCGCTGTCATTTTACCCGTTTTTGCCTTTGCCCAAATTAACTTTATTCCCATTAGCGTAGATTACGCTTCGTTTCATCACACGGATTCCACGGCTTACGTGGAAGTGTACATATCCGTTTTTCAGGGTAATTTAACCTATTCGCACCAGGATGACGGCAGTTATCAGGCCACCTTCATCAATTCCCTGAAAATAACCGATGCCCACGGCAAATTGATTAACCGTTTTGCACATGCTTATCACAATACGGCCAAGGACACGAGCGGCTTGAATCAGTTTAATCAATTGGTAGATATTTTTGCTTTTTATTTGCCCTACGGCAATTACAAAGCTCGCGTACAAACGGTGGACAAAATTTCCAATCAAAAAGGCGAATACGTGTTTGACTTGAATACCATCCGCACCAAACCGGGCATCTATTTATCGGATCTCGAATTTTGTCAGGACATCAAAAAAAGCCAGGACCAAAATGACCGCTTTTACAAAAACGGATTGCGAGTGGTGCCGAATCCGCGCGGGGTCTTCGATATTCTGGAGCCCATGCTCTATTTTTACGTGGAATTGAACAATCTGCCTTTTGAAGCCGGCAAAGAAAAACACTTCAATTTTTCCTATTGCGTCACAACGACCAATGGCGATACGGTGAAAAAAGTGGCACCGGCCGTTAAACGTATTGTTGCCCCGTCGTTAGTGGAAGTAGGCGGATTCAATGTCATGTCTTTACCCCAAAATAATTACATTTTAAATATTAAGGTGCAAAATCCGCAAACCGGCGAAGTGGTAACCGTGAAAAAACCGTTTTATGTGTACAAACCCAAAAAACGACAGCCGCAGCAGCAGGCTGCCAACGGTTCGGCCATGGCTGCCAATACGCCCAAAATTGATCCGGCCATTGCCCTGCTCTCCAAAAAGGAGCTTAAAAAAGAATTTGAAATGGCCCGTTACATTGCGACACGGCAAGAAGAAAAAATCTTTAAGAACATTCAGGATCCCAACGGCATGCGCGAATTTTTGACTCAATTCTGGTATCGACGGGACAAATTAACCGGATCGCCGTTAGGAACCAATCGCCGTGAATTTTTAAGACGCGTGCAGGAAGCTAATCAAAAATTCAGGGCCATGGGTAAAGAAGGCTGGCAAACCGACCGTGGACGTATTCTCTTAAAATACGGCGAACCTGACGAAATCGAACGTTATCCGAGTTCCATGGATTTGTTACCGTACGAAATCTGGTACTACCATAATTTGGAAGGCGGATCCGAATTTATTTTTGCCGATCTGCGCGGCTTTGGAGAATATGAATTAATCCATTCCACCTATCGCAAAGAATTGCAGAATCCCAACTGGCGACAACTAATTGAAAAGCAGTCGGGATTTATGAATAACGGAGATAATAATCAATATTAAGGATAAGGGGCGCATTTGGCGCCCTTTTTTGTGGCTTTTTTCTTGCAGGGAAAAATTAACTGGTGCAGCGATAGAAACGGCGCAAACCGGTTCTCGGGTCTCCCCGACAGAGTGGGGGGAAATCGTAGTACCGTTGCCTCGATACGCTCCGCCTGCGGCGAAGCACTCGGCAACCGGATGGCGGCATC
>CAZHIZ010000128.1:0-9963 GCA_964532875.1 uncultured Caldithrix sp.
AAAGCCGTCCCGTAAAACGGAACGGCTTTTATTGATTTTAGGGGGTATGCCTTATTTAATAAGCAACATGCGTTTGATCACCGTCTTTTTCGGGGTTTGAATTTTGTAGAAGTACATGCCGGAAGCCAGATCGTTAGCCTGCCATTTCAAACGATGGACGCCCGCACTCATCGTACCGTTGAATAGGGTGCTCACCTTTTGTCCGGCCAAGTTGTAAATACTAACCGTTACCTGCTGCTGTTGCGGCAAACCGAATTCAAGCGTTGTGCTGGGATTGAAGGGATTGGGGTAGTTTTGTTTTACGTAGAACGATTTGGGAATCGGTTCCCGATCTTCAATACCGGTGGTTACGTAATTGAATTCCACATAGTAATTGGAGCTGTCGTTGGAAACGTCAACCGTTTGCATGGGCGGATCGGCCACGTATTGTTCGTTAAAATACGGAGCTACGATATCCCAACGGCCGTCACAGACACGAAATTGAAAAGTCGTGTCCGGTTGTATTTGAGCATCGGTCTGGTAGATATTGGGGAACTCACCTTCCGTGGCAATATGCAGCCAGTAGAAATCATTGGTATTAACCGGAGCATTTTTCAGTTTGACCACCAGATTGGCGTGGGCGTAATTCAAGGTAAAATCCAATCCTTCGATGGTGTCGTTTTGCACAATAATGTTGTCGTATTCAACGGGATTCACCAGATAGTCCCCGCTCCAACAATTGACCCGAACGGTAAACGTATCACTGGGTACACCAAACAGAAAGGACAGTGAATCCGGGTCGATGGGCGCCTGAATGTAATGTTCCCAATTGGTGGTAAAGGCTTCTACGATGCAATTCTGCAAATCTCCTACAACATCTCCCGGGGCAAAGTGAATATGGCCTTTCAATAAATTCGGAGATCTTTTAATAAAGAATTTGACGGTATCGCCCGGGAAGGCCTGCTGCCAATTTTGCGGTACCACATAATAGCCCGGCGGTAAGTGCAAATTCCCGTCTTCCGCATTGCTCAAGCCCACGTTGTACATGGTTGCCGATACGGCATCGCTGTGGACATGAAGCCGGGAGATCAAATCGCCGTTACACATCGTGTAGGTTTGTCCGTATTGTTCGTTGTTGGCGTTAACTCGGTAACTGCCGCTCAAGGGTTGGCTGTCCTGGCGGGCGATGACGTAAATGACCGCATTGCTGGAATAAACGATGATATTTTTTTCAACACTATCACCGCGGCTTAATTGAAAATCGTAATAAGGATTATCCCAGGTATTGGGAATCAAATAATCGGGAATCAGAGCATCAGACCAGTAATTGAGATGAAAGGGAACATTGGACGAATCGTTCTCCCCAAAAATGGCGCCGACTTTGTACTGGCCATTGTCCGTTTGAAATTCGGCTTCCAGATTATTACGGGTATTAACCAGAGAACCCCATCCCTGAACCGGCACCAACTGTCCGCCTTCATCGAGAACAGAACCATACACCCAAGTGTGCGGCATCAGTAAGGAAAAATCGTACCCGCTGTTTTCACCGTTGTTGATTATTACATTGTGGTAGGCCTCCGTCTCGGGCAGGTATGTCCCTAATTGCGATTCAAAGGAAAAACTGATTTTGTAGGATTTACCCACGGCGGAATCCGGAAGATTGATGGTAAAATCGCCGTTGCGATCGGTTATGCCCGACCAGCCGATCTCATCTTGATCCTCGACGGTGGCTTCAATCATGAAGTTGGCCAGACGATCATCCGGCGCCTGAATTCCTTCGATGCTCAAATGACCGCTCACCCAAACATTCACCTGTGCCGGAGGGTTGATGTGCAGCGTTCCGACGACGGTGGAATGGTCGCCCAGGTCTTCCACATGAAAAAGGTAATCCGTTGGTGCAAAACCAAAAGGCCCCAATTGGGTGTAAACGATGCCGTCCGGTGTGCTGCTGGAATCGGGCGGCGGCCCCTCTTGCCCGTCACTTGACCCGTCGGTCTGATCGAATTCGACCAACAGCACATCCGTAGAATCCAACGTACGGTTGTGATTCACATCCAGGTACAATTGAATATGCGCACTCCCTCCCGGAGCGGAAACATCATATTCCCAGGCGTAAAAGTCGCCCTGAGTCATTGTGTCGGCCACGCTTCCGTTTACCCAATTTTTAAAATAGGTGGTGGCAAATACAAATTGCACAGCACCTACCAACAGCATGGCCGTGATTACAAAGCGTCTCATATTTTTCCTCCTTATGTTAATCGTCAAATATGTAAAAAGTCTATTTCCCGTTTTGTGCTTTCATCGGAGAAAAAGAAAGAAAATCTCGCAATCGATTAAACGGACCGTTTGAAAATATTATCGGAACCTTCGTTCAAAAAATGAGCTGGTTGCGGTAATTCGGACAAATTTGAGAGTAATGTGGGTGTTTTGAACTTTTCGCAAAAGCAAGCAAAAAAATTGTGTATGACGCCGGTCTGGTGCAATAAAAATTTTCGGTCTTAAAAATTGACACGTACGGCATTTGCAAGTATATTCCGTTGTTAGGTTAACTTAACAAATGTTCTGAGGTAAAAATGTCCAAACTTACGTGGAAAAAATTCGACGAAGTCGAACTAACGCACAGCAGTGTGCACCATTTAATGGCCATGCATGAACTCTTAAAACAGAACGGCTATGTGCGCGGTGTGGATATTGCCAAATATCTGAAAATAAGCCGCAGCAGTGTGTCCATCACCATACACAAGTTGATTAAAAAGGGTTATATTAAAGAAGACGAAAATAAATTTTACCATTTTACGGAAAAGGGTAAAGAATTAATTAACAACGTACTGAGTAAACGTTACATTATTCAGTTGTTTTTTGAAAAAGTTTTGCAACTTACTTCGGAAAAGGCCGAAGCCGAAGCCTGCAAAATCGAACATTTGCTGGAAGAAGCGACCGGACAACGTTTGATGAGCTTTTTGGGCTTTTTCCTTTCCGATTCGGAAATTGCCGGACAATTTCGGGAAGCTTTCAAGAATTTCTCTTTTGAATGCGGACAGGTGGAATCTTGTGAAGTTTGTGAATTGAACTGTTACTTTGCCGGACAAACGGAAAAGCAATAAACCCTCGGGAGAGACAATGTACGCGGAAAGTGATTTTCTCTATTTATTCGATACACTACAGGAAGAAGAAAAACTGGTATTACAAACCGTGCGCGATTTTGTGCGCGAGCAATTTTTACCGGTGATTCGGGAATACCATGCCAAAGGGGCTTTCCCTTTGCAATTCGTAAAAGCGATGGCCGAATTGGGTCTGTTCGGCATTACCATTCCGGAGGAATACGGCGGCGCTGGCATGAGTTATTTTATTTACGGCCTGGCCATGCAGGAATTGGAACGGGGCGACAGCGGTTTGCGTTCCATGGCTTCGGTTCAAAACAGCCTGGTAATGTACCCAATCTACACCTATGGCTCGGAAGAGCAAAAGAAAAAATGGCTTCCCCTTCTGGCCTCGGGCAAAAAAATAGGTTGTTACGGTTTAACCGAACCCGACCACGGTTCCGATCCCGGCGGGATGGAAACAAAGGCCGAGAAAATTGACGGCGGATGGCGTTTAAACGGCAGCAAAATGTGGATCACCAACGGAACCATTGCCGACGTGGCTGTGGTTTGGGCCAAAACGGAAGAAGGGATTCGCGGATTTTTAGTGGAAAAAGGAACACGCGGATTTAGCGCCAATAAAGTTAAAGGGAAATTTTCCTTACGGGCATCCGACACGGCGGAGTTGGTGTTCGACGATTGTGAAATTCCCGAAGAAAACCGGCTGCCTTTGGCAAAGGGATTGCGCGCCCCGCTAAGCTGTTTGAATGAAGCCCGATACGGCATTGCCTGGGGGGCCATGGGTGCAGCCATGGCCTGCTACGAAGAAGCATTGGATTACGCAAAAAATCGGCAGCAATTCGGAAAACCCATTGCCGGATTCCAATTGGTACAATATAAACTGGTGGAAATGATAAGCGAAATCACCAAAGGGACGTTGCTTAATTTTCAGGTGGGACGTTTGAAGGATCAAGGTAAAGCGCGTTTTTACCACATCTCGATGGCCAAACGAAATAATGTGTATCAGGCCTTGCAAATCGCCCGTTCGGCGCGCTCCATTTTGGCAGCCAACGGCATTACGGATGAATATCAAACCATCCGGCACATGTTGAACTTAGAATCGGTTTTTACGTATGAAGGTACACATGATATTCACACGTTAATAGTGGGAGAATCCATAACAGGAATAGGTGCGTTTCGATGAAAACAATCTCCATTTTACTAGTAGAAGACGACCGAATTGCTTACCAGACTATTTCGGAAACGTTGCAATTTTACGGTTACAAATGTTACGGCGCAGAAAATCTAAAAGACGCCATGGCCGCCATAAAAAAAATACCCTTTGACCTGGTATTGGCCGATTATATGCTGCCAGACGGTAACAGCATCGAACTTTTACAGGAAGTGCGCCGTTTTCGCTTCGACATGCCCTTTGTGGTCATTACGGCCATGGAAGACAAAGAGATTATTCACGATGCTCTGGAAAAGGGAGCCACGGATTTTTTAAACAAGCCCTTTAATTTAAAGAATCTGCCCGCTATTATCGAGCGCAATCTGGAACGCAAGCGTCTGGAGAAAAAGAAAAACTCTCCACAAAAAGCTATTGTACTTTTAAAAACAATAAAAGCGCTGATCGCCGCATTGGAGGCCAAAGACCCTTACACCTCCGGCCATTCTTTGCGGGTAGCCCGCCATGCCCGTTTAATGGCTATTGCTTTGGATTTGAATGACGAGGAACAATTTACACTGGAACTGGCGGCTATTTTGCACGACATTGGCAAAATCGGCATGCCGGACAATATTCTGAAAAAAGCCTCGCATTTACACGAGCTGGAATACCGCATTGCCAAAGAACATCCGGTCATCGGCAGCAACATCGTGGGCAAAATCGACGAATTAAAAGAGGTGGCGGCCATTATTCGGCATCATCACGAACGTTACGACGGTTCCGGTTACCCCGACGGTTTGGTGGGTGAGGTTATTCCGCGTTTGGCTCGTATTCTGGCCATCGTGGATGCTTACGAGTCCATTGTATCCGAACGGGTGTACAGTAAGTCCAAATCACCTGAAGAAGCACTTAATGAGCTGGCGCGTTCGGCCGGTACGCAATTCGATCCGGAATTGGTGAAGGTGTTCATCTCGGTCATGCATTCGGAGTTGGCAACCAAAAAGCCGCGTTTACGCATTGAGGAATACACCGATATTTCAAATTAAATCGTTTGGTAATCCTTTAAAGAAAAAAGCCGGGGCTATGAAACTCCGGCTTCTTCCGTTAAAAATAGTCACTATCTCAGGGAAAATACTTGCTGATCTGTAAACCGTCCGTGGTTTCATAAATCAGGCGATCCGGGTGGGCCGATTTTTTCATCGTAAAAACAATAACCCAATTCCCGTCCTTTTTGGGCGGAATGCTTTGCGCCTTGGTTAATCCTTTGGCATAGGCGTCCGTAGCCTGCAAATTGACCCCGTATTCGTTCTCATCCCGATCGTACAAATGAAATCGTTGCGGTTCGATGGTGTAAGGATCGATGGTATTGTTAAACACGGTAATGGAAAGGGCCAGATTGCCGGATTGATATTTGTAGCTGCCCACGGCCAAAGCAAGTGGTAAATCCTGACTGATATCGAGAATGGCCAAAGTTTTTTTACGTACCTTACTTAAAAGTTTGCGGGCTTGCTGATTGTCTTCGCTCATACGTACGGCCTGCAACAGGTAGGCCTCGGCGCTTAAAAACAAATTGGTGTTGCGCGGATCCTTAAGTGCTCTCTGATAATATTCTTTCCCTTTGTTAAAATATTTCTGAAAATTGGCCGTACGAATTTCGGCTAATTTGGCGTCGGCTTGCGTGTTGTTGTAGTCGTAATCGAGTGCTTTTTCCAGATAATCCAAAGTCAAATTAAAAAACTTTTCTTTTTGAATATCATTCTGGGGCTTAGCCTGATAATAGGCCATAGCCAAATCGTACAGCAATTTACTGTATTCCTTTTTGAAAGAAGCGGAAAGCGAATCTTTGGGAATGAACTGCTTGCTTTTCTCGTAATTCAATTGAAAAGCATCCACATTTTTACGCAGTTCATAAAGTCGCCGTCCCCGTTGCATGTAGGTTAAGGCGATTTTTTCATCCAGTCTTGCATTGTTAGGTTGATTCTTCTTAACTTTAAGGTACAAAGCCAAAGCCTGGTTGTATTTACCACGCGCATAAGCATTATCGCCTTCGGCTTCCAAATTTTTTCCGCATTGTACAAACAGGCTTAAAACGATTAAAAAGACCAATGAATACTTAACGAATTTCATAGGACCCCCGCATGGTTGATTAAAACTTTTTATACGTACATAAAAATAAGAAAAAATTTATAAAATACAAAGGGCTGCCATGAAAATTATTGTTTTAGGTTCGGGAACCATGACTTCGCTTCCCGATCGTAATCCTGCCGGTTATTTATTGCTTGAGAACGAATCCGCTTTGCTTTTGGATGTGGGGCCGGGTATTATTCGCCAATTGAGTGTTTTACCTTTTCCTTTAACGCGTATTTCAACAATCCTTATTACCCACTTTCATCCGGATCATTATGCGGATCTTGTGCCTTTATTAATGGCGCGTTTTTTGATGCAAAACGATGTCAATCGCCAACTAACGATTGTGGGCCCTTTAGGTCTCAAGGAACGATTTGAGAGCCAGGCCCGGTGGGAGGGGCGATGGCTTAATGAGCATTTGCCACGTTTAATAGAATGGAACGGCACTCCTTTTTCAACGGACGGCTGGTGGATTCGCGCCCAAAAAACGGAACATACGGAAAACAGTGTGGCCTATCGCCTGGAGCGCAACGGGCATGCCGTCTTTTTTAGCGGTGATACCGATTGGCAGGATGAATTAATCCCGTTGGCCGCCGGTACGGATGTGGCCTTTTGGGAATGTTCTTTACCGGACAATCTAAAACAGAAGGGACATCTGACTCCGAAGGAAACGGGCACCCTGGCGCAAAAGGCCGGAGTGAAACGCTTGATTGTCACCCACATCTACCCGGAAAACGATACACCGGACTTGCACGAACGGGTGGCTGCCTATTTTAGCGGGCCGATTACCATTGGCAGGGATTTTCTACGCGTACAAGTTTGATCGGTTTTAGTGGGCCTTTTAAAACTAATTTTGTCTGGAAAAGGGAGATTCCATGATTGTTGTAAAACAAGGAAGGAGAAAAAGTCTTTTGTAAATAACGAAAGAGAAAAATGATCTCCTTCATGCGGCGTAATCCCGCTCTGTGGGCCGGATTCTTTTTTGCCTGCGGTATTGTTTTAAGTTTTGTTTTTATTACCCTGTTCCAGCCACTGTTCGTCTGGGCGGTTTTGGCTTTGGTGGCCGCTTTGCTTGTTGTTTTTGGCCGTCGTTCGACACGCAGCTTTCTCTTGCTTACGGGACTTTTCTTTTTGCTCATCGGTTTGATTTACGGTTACACGCGCTTTGCGCACATACATCCCAATCATCTTTTACGGTTTAATCCTCGGGAAATTCAGGCCGTTCAAGGATGGATATCCGAAGCAACGATTCGAAATTCCGCTAAACAACGCTACGTGCTGCGCTGCCGGCAGGTGCGTCGGCACAATCGATGGCAGTCGGCACAGGGTAAAATATTACTGATCACCAAACGGGGCTCACCGGAATTGCATTACGGAGATCGCGTGCAGGTAAATGGCAAATTGGACTTTCCTCCGTTGCCTTCCAATCCGGGACAATTCAACTATCGGCGATATTTAAATTTAAAAGGAATCTTTTTCGAGATGGTCGCCGGGCCGGATGCGCTGCGCCTTTTAAAAGGTAAACATGGGAATTTTGCCCCCGAATATTTTTTACTTGCGGTGCGCCGTGCCGTTCGTCAAGCTTTCGACCGGTATTTTCCTTCCACAACGTCGAATATTTTAAAAGCTTTGATCCTGGGCGAACGGCAGAATCTGGACGGGGCTCTTGTGCAACGGTTCCAAAAAGTTGGTGTGGTGCACGTGCTGGCCATTTCCGGTTTGCATGTGGGATTTATCCTTTTGATTTTTCTCATTTTTTTCGGCCTATTCCCCTTCTCTTACAAAGTACGCTACGCACTTACATTTGCCGCCCTGACCTTTTTTGTGGCCCTGGTTCGTTTTAAGGCACCGGTGGTACGCGCTTCGTTGATGGCGTTTTTCTATTTTGCCGTTCCGTTAAGTCAACGCAAGGCCTCGGCGCTCAATGTTTTGGCCGCGGCCGGTTTGCTCATTCTTCTGTTCGATCCGGCACAAATTTTACAAGCCGGTTTTCAATTTTCCTTTGCCGCTGTGGGAGGCATTGTTTACGGTTATCCCCATTTAAAAGCGATGTTGCCTTTTCCATTCGGTAATACTCGCCTAAGCGTAAAAATGAATCATTGGATTTGGCAACCGGGTCTAATTTCGTTGAGTGCAGTATTGGCTACGCTTCCCTTAACCTATTACTATTTCGGAACGATTCAAATAGGTGCGGTTTTCATTAATCTGATCATTATCCCGCTTATCGGTTTGCTGGTAATCGGCGCATTGTTATTTGCCATTTTCTCCTTATTCGTCTTTCCGTTTTTGGCCGGCTTTGCTTTTTTGATTTCCGGGCTTACCGCTGCCATTTTAAAATTGATCACCTTTTTCAGCCATTTCGATTGGGTGCAAATTCACGTGGCCCATCCTTCGTTAGCGATTGTTTTTTTATTAGGATTGTTTATTCTTTTTTTGTTTCGAATTCATCAGCGGCGGGCCTTACATAGTGCGGCATTTTGTTTGTTGCTGCTGCTTTTGCTGTGGCACAACAGTGGGCCGAAACACTTGCGCCTCACATTTCTGGATGTGGGGCAGGGAGACGCCTGTCTGATTCAGATCCCGCCAGATCTTAACGTTTTGGTCGATAGCGGCGATCGTAACCGCTGGCGAGACTACGGACAGCGCAGTGTCGTGCCGGTGTGCCGCTATTACGGGGTTAAGCGTTTACGGTACGCCGTAGTTACACACCCCCATTCGGATCATTACGGCGGCATGTTAACGGTTTTACGTACCTTGCGCGTGGATACGCTGGTAATTAGCCCGTACGCGGATTCAACGAAAGGCTATCGTCGTTTATTGCAGGAGGCAAAGCGGCGTAACATTCCGATTGTAAAAAGAGAACGTGGGCAAACTTTAAACTTTGGTGAAAATGCACGTGCTTACATTCTTTCACCGGTGGCTCGTTTTGAAAAAGTAAAATGGCACAACGGAAGAGAGATCAACAACAGTTCCATCGTTCTGCGTGTGTGTTACGGGAAGAATGCTTTTCTTTTGAGCGGCGATGCGCAAAAGGAAGCAGAAAAGGTGATGAATAGTTTCGGCTCGTTTTTAAAAAGCCATGTGCTTAAGGTGGGCCATCACGGTAGTTCCACTTCCAGCACGCCCGAATTTTTAAATCTAATACAGCCGGATTTTGCCGTAATCTCGGTGGGCAAACACAATAAATTTCATCATCCTTCAAATAAAACGCTTCATACCTTACAGGCATTGGGAATACCAGTATTACGAACCGATCGTCTGGGGGCCTTGGTGTTTGAAAGTGATGGCCGCAGGGTGCGTTTGGTAAATTGGAGAAAGTAAATGATGAGAATGATTGAGTGAGAAAAGGTTAAAATGGAAAATAGTTAAATCGTTGAATAGGTGAATGGGTCATAATCCAGCGGGGTCAGCGTGCGAATTGTTTAGCCACTGATTCACACAGATGGGCACTGATTTTTTTTAAACTCGTTCGTATTTAATCGGCACATTCGTGACCTTTTTTCTTCTGTGTGAATCTGCGCGATCTGCGCGAGAATTTACCCTGATGGGTTGGTTGAATAGAAATTGGTTGAATCGTTGAATGGGGATTGTGAATGTGCACAAAAACCC
>CAZHIZ010000129.1:0-9935 GCA_964532875.1 uncultured Caldithrix sp.
CTACTTCATCAAATCGATTAAATTAAGCAGCATGTCACGTTCGTTTTGCTGATCGGCCGGTAAGCGCAACACAAACACAGGGCCGTTTCCTTCGGTGTTCCGGTAATTGAAATCGCCTCCGAAAGAAGTCATGATTAATTGAATAATCGTCAGGTTGATATTTTCATCGATCAACGCATTCGGTTTGCCGGTTTTGTCTCCACGGGATATGTGCTGCAAATCTTTTTGGAAAAGGGCAATTTCAACATGTTGATTTCTGATATTTTGCAAACGAATATTTAAACCTGGTGGGTTTTTGTCTTTTCCACCCGTTTCGATGAAAAGACGAAGAATAGTCATAAAAACTTGTTGCAAATGCAGGGCATTGGCCATGACAGAAGGCAGGGAATCCGGTAATTGAATGTTTATGGAAAGATTGGCTTCGGTTAATTCGTAATGCAGTTGTCGGATGGCCTCTTCAATCACTGTTTCCAGCCGAACCGGCTTAAGTGTTTCTTCTTCGGTTAAAAAAGCGAAATTACGGACGTTGTTAATGACTTCGCTCATTTCGTTGAGCATTTCGGAAATTTGCCCAAGATTTTCCTGAATCCGTTGAAGATCAAACTCAGGATTTTGCAGAGCTTTGCGGGTCATTTCATTGAGCAATTGTATGGAAGTAATGGGCTGACTGAGGCGATGAACGATATTGATGGCCAGTTCACCCAATTCCCGATAACGATCTCTGGACTGGGCTAACAACTGCTTCTGAAGCCGTTCCTTTTCCAGATTTTTGCGCAGGCTCACGTCTTTGGCACTGGCAATGATGTATTGCACCCGTTCATCTCGGTTACGGATAATGCCGAAGCTAAGTAATACCGGAATTTGATATCCTTTTGTGGTGAAAGCATTTTCAATTTCTTTCAGGCCCTGCCGGTAAATATCGTTTAAAAAGCCCTGACCCTTGGCCTCTTTTTCGGAATGGGATTCAAACGGTTGACTGAGATAATCGTTTAAATTCTTACCCAATACGGCATTAAACGGTTGCCCCAGCAGATCGGTTGCCACCCGATTGGCATATTGAATATGGCCTTGGGGGCTTAAAATAAAAACGGCATCGGACAGATGCTCTAAAATTGTAACGGTTGTCTGGTAATCACGGATTTTATGGACGTTTTCCTTCTCTGTCATAAGCTCTTCCATAGCGGTTTCCTGTTTCATTCAATGAGCAGATTCATCACGGTCGATCGCGGTTGGCTCTCAAGCAAATCGCGATGTGAATCGATACGATGTAATTTCAGTTTGGGCTCGGTTTCCTGAATTTTGAACAGAACTTCCTGAGAACGTTTGAAAGTTATGTTGGATTTCATGACCAAATTGTGTCCCAGAATGCGCAGTAAATAGTGCTGTTTGGAAAGCACAAGGACAATGCGTCCTTTTACAATTTCGCCCTTTTGTAAGCGTTTTAAAAAGGGACTTAAATCTTTTTCTACGATCACAATCGGTCTCATTAGTCCAATGCCTTGTTAAAAGGATGCTTTGTCTTTGATTGATTAAAACGTACTTTTTTATTTCAATAATTTTACCCGGATTTTAAGTAACGTTTCGTTTAAAATTTGAGAAATGCGCGCTTCGGTTAAGTCAACCACCTTGCGGATATCGGACAGAGTCAGCTCTTCGTAAAAATAAAGGGCTAAAATAATTTTTTGCCGATCGCTCAATTCATTGGTAATAATTTCTTTCAAACGTTTTTTTAAATCCTGATTTATTAGTTCTTCTTCGGGATTACGGGCGTTTTCATCCGTTAATTTGTCAATGCGGTAAATAAAATCGCCTTCGTCGTCGGAAATTTTGGTATTCAGAGAAGTGGTGTAAATGAGTAATGAGGTATTTAATAGATCGTAATAATTTTTTTCGCTAATCCCCATGGCTTCGCATACTTCGTCAACCGACGGTTCGCGGCCGAGAGAAGCGGTTAAGGATTGGATCGTTTTCTCAAGGTTACGTACTTTTTCGTATTTATCGCGACCCAACATGCCTTCGCGACGCAAAGAATCCACTACCTCCCCGTAAATACGTTTGTAGGCAAAGGCGGAAAAAGGAACACCGTTGGGTTTGTACCGTTCCAGCGCTTTGAGCAATCCTAAAATACCGTTCTGGTACAAGTCTTCCTTGCTCAGGGTCGTGGAATATTGCACGTTAAAGCGACCGACAATATTTTTAATGAGCGGGGCGAAGTGTTCTACGATTTTCCCTTTGAGACGGGGATTTTGAGTCAATAAATACTCCTTCACCAAGGCTTCGCCCGTTTCTTTAAGTTTAGCAACCGTTTCCATTAGCTATTTTTCTCTTGCTTGTCTTCATTCTTATTTTGCGATGTTTGTTGCATCGGTACGTTTTGGGTGGGAGCGGTCGCCCAAACACCCCAACGTAACAAATTCAGGGCAATTACTTCCAGAAGCAGCGCCAAAAGGTAAACCACCACACTACGCACGATGCTAGTGGCTATGGAAATACCGTTTAACATGCACGTCAAAAATGTGATTACCGCCGCCAGTAAGGCAATGCGCAAAATGAATTTTTTTAATGGTTCCATTCTATCGCCGTCTTTTTAGTTTGTATTACACGTTCGAATAAATTATTTTCCGCTAAAGGATTGATGCCGGATGTTTGCAGTAATCTGCGATTCATGGCCCGGATGGCATTAGCCGCTGCCGAATTGGGATGAGCACTTATGAACGGTCTTTGCTCTTTAACCGAGCGCGCAATGAGATCGTCCCGCACAATAGCGCCGCCGAACAGTACGTGACTGTTTAAGAACTTATGGGCCATCAAATTCATCTTTTTGTACAATACTTCACCTTCTTCCGGATGATTAACCATATTGGCCGTTAAAAAGACTGGGATTTGCTTATCGACGCTTTTGACCACTTTAATAACCGCGTAAGCGTCGGTAATCGAGGCCGGATCCGGTGTAATGATTACCGAAATTTTATCGGCACCCAATAAGAAAGAAAGCACATTCATGGCAATTCCGGCACCCGTATCAATAATAATGTAATCGTACGTATGTTCAAAACTCTTAAAAGCATTGGCCAGTTTTCGTAACACCTCGTCTTCGCTTTCGATTAAATCCAGCGAAGCCATGGAAGCCGGCAAAAGATCGATGCGGTTTTCCGTGGCCACGATGGCCTCGCTCAAGGGAATGTTGTTTTTGACCACATCGGCAATGGTGTAACCGGCCCGAAGGCCCAGTAACAAATCGGCATTGCCCAGGTGCAAATCGGCATCGATCAGGAGAACTTTTTTGTGCAACTTGCTCAAATCGATGGCCTGATTAACGCTGACCGTGGTTTTACCTACGCCTCCCTTGCCGCTGGTAATGGCAATAATTTCACACGTATTTTTAGCCGTTTTCGTAGCATGAGCGATAATTCCGTTTTGCAGTTTGCTGATCATTCCCGATCCTCAAAAAGTTTTTTGAATATGTAGTTTTCGTCGGGCAACACGATATCGATGAAAATACGTTTGCCCTCGCCGAAAGCGACAACGGGTAGTTCCAATTCATCCATCAGGGTAAAAAATTTACCCCAGCGATTAGTTTCGTCGAACTTGGTTAAAATGAGTCCCGAAGGTTTAAGCAACAGGTACAAAGAAGCCGAAGCAAAAAAATCGTCCACATCCGTGTTCATGGCGGCCACCAAAAAAATCTGGCTGGGCTTTACGATTTTGACGTAATCTTCCATTTTTTTCAGAAAATTCGGTGCAAAGGGGCTGGAACCGGCCACATCGACCAGCACCACTTCGTAGCCGTTCAAGCGTTGCATGACTTCCGAAAGTTCGTCTTCCCGCTTTTTTTCGATTACCGGGACACCGCTCATTTTGGAAAAAGCCTTTAAGGCTTCGGACGGGCCATAGGGATCGGTGGAAATAATGGCCACTTCTTTTTGGGCCAAAAGTTTGGGATGTGCGGCCAACTTCATGACCATAGTGGTTTTGCCCACACCGGTGGGCCCGACCAACATAATGACCTGACGTTCGGAAGTTTCCGTAATTTGATCCAGATCGTACCATTTGATTTTGGAACGCAATTCATTTTTAATGGCATGAATAATTTCGGCCTCGCTTGCTTGCGCACCGCCGGGAGAGAAATAATAGGCTTTTTTGACCAGCCCTTCGGCCACGGACGGTTTAAATCCCCTTTTAATTAAGGATTGTCGGATACGTTCAAAATGCTCCGGTAATTTTTGCCCTTCATCCGTTGCTTTAAGCGCCAATTGGTTCAATTGCTCCTTGAGAGCGGCCAATTCTTCGAGAATCTGTTTTTCCTGATTCACCGTTTTCGGGCGACGTGCCAGGATGTTGGAAATAACCTGATTGAAATCTTCCTGGCCTTCCACTTCTTTGCGGGCAGGTTCGTTGCGCGGGTGTTTGTCCACCGTGGGCGGACGCCAGTTTTTGACCCGCTCTTTTTTGCCGTCAACGGAAACGGAAACCTGAACCAATTTGCTGCCGTCCATTTCGTTCCGGATTTCTTTGGAATCCAGAAGAATGATATCGCTGCCGTAATCCCGTTTGGCGCGCCCGATGGCTTCGGCCAAACTTCTTCCTGTGTAATACTTAACGTTCATTTGGATATCTCACTGTTCCTACTGACTTAACTTCGGTATCGGATGTTAATTCGGAATAGGCCACCACAAACAGATTGGAAAAGATGGTTTCCGTAAATTTGCGTACGGCCCTCCGAATTTGCGGAGAAACCAGTAACGAAGGCGGAACGCCTAAATTGGACATCTCTTCAATTTTCTCCGCAATATCTTCAAACAAATCGTTTACTTGCTGAGGCGAAAAGCCCAAATTTTGCAAGGCGGAACCGCCTTCGCGAATGACCGACAGAATGTGGTCTTCCAATTTGGGCTCCAGCATGGCCACCGCTACATAACCCTCGTCAACTTTTAGAATTTCCGTAATAGTTTCTGCCAAAGCCGCTCTGGCATATTCGGTGAGCACATCGGCATCTTTAGTAAAAGGTGCGTAGTCCGCAATGGTCTCCAGAATGGTTACCAAATTGCGAATGGGGATGTGTTCCCGTAAGAGATTTTTCAGTACGGAACGAATGGTGCCCAGAGAAACCACTTCCGGAACCAATCCGTCCACCAAAGCGGCGTGTGTTTCTTTCAAATGATCCAGCATGCGCTGCGTTTCCTGGCGATCCAGCAATTTGTAGGCGTTGTTCTTCAAAACTTCCATCAAATGCGTGGCAATGACCGCCGGTGCTTCGACTACGGTATTCCCAGAAATTTCGGCCCGTTCGCGTTCCGATTCGGTAACCCAGAGCGCCGGTAAACCAAAGGTCGGTTCCTGCATTTCAATGCCTTTGAGTTGCAGCGATTTGTCCGGATTGACCACCATGTAGCGGTCGAGCATGACCTGACCGCCGGCTACCTTTACGCCGTAAATTTTGAATACATATTCATTGGCATTCAGTTGAATATTGTCCCGAATACGAATGGGCGGAACCAGCACACCCATTTCGATGGCAATACTCTTGCGAATGGTACTGATGCGTTTTAGTAAATTGCCTCCCTGATTTACGTCGACCAGAGGAATTAAGCCGTAGCCCAATTCGATTTCGAAGGGATCGGGATGGAGAAATTCTTCGATGCGTTCGGTTGCCTCGACCGGCTCGCCTTCTTCCTCCAATTCTTTTTCGTGCAATTCCTGCTTTTCGATTTTCTGAATTTGTCGGGCGATTAAGGCCATTATGATAGCGATGGTCGAGAAGGGCAAAAGCGGCATGCCGGGCATGATGCCCAAAAGAAAAGCCACCATGGAAGCCGAATAAATAGCCTTGGGCTGGGCCACCAACTGGGCGGCCAATTGGTCGCCCATATTGGCATTGGACGAGGCGCGGGTAATAACGATACCGGAAGCTACGGAAATGAGCAGGGCCGGAATTTGAGCCACCAGGCCGTCGCCAATGGTTAACAAAGTGTAAGTGGTAGCGGCATCGCTCAAGGAAAGACCGCGCTGAGCCACACCGATTAATAAACCACCGATAAGGTTAATGAGGGTAATAAGCAAACCGGCAATGGCATCGCCGCGTACGAATTTACTGGCACCGTCCATGGCGCCGTAAAAGTCGGCTTCCTTGGCAATCTCCTCCCGACGTTTCTGGGCTTCCACATCATCAATTAAACCGGCATTCAAGTCGGCATCGATGGCCATTTGTTTACCGGGCATGGCGTCCAGAGTGAATCGTGCGGAAACTTCGGCCACGCGGTTGGCGCCTTTGGTGATGACCACAAAGTTGATGACCACCAGAATCAAAAAGATGACCATACCGACGACGAAATTCCCCTGAACCACAAAGGAACCGAAGGAGGCAATAATTTCACCGGCATAACCCTGACTTAAAATAAGACGGGTCGAAGCGATATTCAGGGAAAGGCGGAACAAAGTTAAAATAAGCAACAGGCCGGGAAATACGGAAAAATCCATGGGCCTTAAAATGAACAGAGTAACGAAAAGCACCAACAGAGCGGCGGAAATGTTCATGACCAACAAAATGTCCAGTAAAAAACTGGGCATGGGCAACACCATGACCGCCAAAATAAGCACGATGCCCGCCGTAAGCATCAAATTTGTGTTGGTTGCGATTTTCATTAAAAAGGAGTTTTGCTCGTCCGCCATGCGTTCTCCATTGTTTTTGTTTTAATTTTTGGCATTTTATTGAGCCAATTGCGGCAACTTGTCTTTGTTCATTTTGTAAACTTGTGTTAGAACTTCAGCTACAGCCTGATAAAAAGCCACCGGAATTTCCATGCCCACTTCGCAGGCCTGAAACAATCCGCGGGCCAATGGTTTGTTTTCGATAATCGGTATGCCGTTTTCACGGGCGATTTGCTTAATGCGTTCGGCCACTTTCCGCTTGCCTTTGGCAATCACTTTAGGTGCATCAGACTTGCTGCTCGGTTCATATTTAAGGGCAATAGCAATATGCGTCGGGTTAGTCACCACGACGGTGGCTTCCGGTACGGCCTTCATCATGCGCATGCGGGCCAATTGTTTTTGTTTGCTTTTAATAGCGCCTTTAATAACCGGATTGCCCTCATATTGTTTGGCTTCTTCCTTTATTTCTTCTTTGGACATTTTTAACTTTTTCTCGTGCTGATATTTTTGGTAGCCGAAATCGGCAGCGGCCATTATGAATAAGGCCAATCCTGCTTTCATACTCAATTCCCATAAAATAGAAACGATAATTGTGAAAATTTCACCAATGGAGACATAGGACCAGTTAGCCAAATCATCAATATATTTGCCAATAACCGAATAGGAAACCCAGGCTAAAATGATGATTTTAATAATTCCTTTTAGTATCTCGACGAGGGCCATGGGTGAAATCATGCCCTTGATCCCGCTGAAGGGATTGAGCTTTTTGAAATCCGGTGCTAAGGCTTTTTTAGCATATAAAGGACCTACTTGCGCAAAATTGGCTGCAGCACCGGCAACCATTACGCTAATGAGAACCGGTAAAAGCAACAATACCGAAATTTTAACAACGGCCATAATCAGCAAAGGCAATGCTTGCGGAGTTAGTTCTATGCTGCAGGAATCATGATAGATCATTACCAAAAATTCGCCGAATGAACCGCCGAATGCGCTTAAGGTAAGCTTCAGGCTAAAAACACCGGTAAATAAAACTACCACCGAATTCAGCTCCGTACTCTTGGCAACATTGCCTTTGTCTTTAGCTTCGTCTCGTCTTCGCTGGGTCGGTTTTTCGGTTTTTTCCTGTGCTGTTTCCGCCATATTAAATTCCTTGAATAATCTGTCCTACAATGCCTTGCATTTGATCCAGAATATATCCGAACATGCTTTGGAAAATATTCAATGATGCAATGAGTAAGAAAAGCCCGAAAATTATCTTTAAGGGCAAACTGATAAAAAAGATATTCATTTGTGGCATCACCCGCGCAATGAAGGCCGTGGCCACATCGAAAACCAAAATAAAAATCATGATAGGGGCGGCAAAATGAACAGCCAAACTGTACATCAAACTGCCGCTACGTATGATGGCCTGCCCCGTGCTTCCGCTGAATTGGGCCATTGCCGGATGGATGATTTTAAAATTCATGAACATGGTTTCGATCAGAAAATAATGCCCGTGACTGATAATAAAGAACATCAAAACCACAAGCATCCAAAAGTTACCGATAATGGGCATCTGATCTTGACTGGTGGGATCGATGGCATTCACAATGGCCAGCCCCAATTGATAACCCACATACAAACCGGCGATCATAATGGCTTCAAAAATTATTTGGGCGCCGTAACCTATCATTAATCCGATTAGGACTTCGCGGCTTACATCGACAAAAAGTTGCACAAGTTGTGTGGGTATGTAATGCACCTGCGGGGCGAGCATGGGTGCAATAATGAGTGTAAGAATAAAAGCAAACAGCACGCGAACCCGCACGGCAACAGAACTAAAACCGATCACCGGCATGACGATCGCCATAGCCGAGATGCGGGCAAACACCAGCAGATACAAAGGAGTTTGTTGTGCCAATTTGTCGATAAAGCCAAACATTTTAATGGGCCACCATGATTATGTAATGAAAAATTTCTCTGGTAAAATCCATCATTAAATTTAAAAACCAGGGCAAAAGCAGAAAAATTACTAAGAACATAATTACGATTTTGGGCACAAAGGTCAAAGTCATTTCATTAATTTGCGTTGCAGCCTGGAAAATACCGATGGCTAAGCCAAGAATCATACCCACACCTAAGATGGGCAGCAAAATGTAAAAGGCTGTGGTTAAGGCCTGCCGACTGATGTACAGTACAAATTCAATGGTCATTTTAAAATCCTTTAACAAGCGATTCTACTAACAAATACCATCCGTCTACTAAAACAAACAGCAATATTTTAAAAGGCATGGAAATCATGATGGGCGGTAACATCATCATGCCCATGGAAAGCAAAATACTACCCACGACCACATCGATGAGAAGCATGGGCAGGTAAAGTAAAAAACCGATTTTGAAGGCCGTGGTCAATTCGCTGATTATAAAAGCCGGAATAAGCGTGGAAAGGGTCACTTCCTCCGGGGAGCTGGGCTTTTTACCGTCTTGCAAATCGATAAATAGACGCAAGTCTTTTTCATTGGTTTGTTTTAACATAAATTTTTTTATAGGCTTCGAAGCACGGGTCAACATTTCCTGCTGACTGATTTTTTTGTCCAGGTACGGACGTAATGCCGTTTTATTGATTTGGGAAATAACCGGTTTCATGATAAAAAAGGTCAGAAATAAAGAAAGACCGACCAATATTTGGTTGGAAGGCACGGTCTGCGTCGAAAGGCTTTGACGCAAAAAATGAAAGACGACGATGAGTCGGGTAAACGAAGTCATCATAATAATAATGGATGGTGCCAAGCTCAAAATGGTAATCAAGAAGAGTATCTGCAGCGTAGGGACTAACGAATTGGGATCTTTACTGCTTTCCAGACCAATGGAAACTTTGGGTAGCGCCGATTGTGCCGAGGCCAGGATGGGTAGAGCCGCTATGAGAATCAGTGTTAAAATCCAGATGTGTTTCCTTTGTAATTTCATCGTTGTTTTTTACCTTTTCTTAAAACCGTGTTTTTCCTGCCACCGAATTATTGACAAATTCCATGCCATTTAGTTCTTTTCATTAAATTTAGTAGGCTAAAAGTGTGCGAAACAGGGAGATATGGGGTTTTAACGAATCGAAGGCTGTAACGGGGCGGGAACTGGTTTGGCAAAGGTTGGGAAAAAAGTATTATTTGCGTACGGAAAAATTTTCCGATCGATCCGAGATGCATTAAAGATGAAAGGTAAGAATAGGAAGAAAAAGGGAAATCGGATTGAGTTGTGAACAACGCTATCTCTACAATAATGGAACATCTGCGATGTTCCAGATTTTTGTCCGA
>CAZHIZ010000130.1:0-7673 GCA_964532875.1 uncultured Caldithrix sp.
GTAAGGTTTTTGGGGGATTTTGTCATTGGGCCGAAAGGGAATCCCTTTGTTATTTTAGGTGCTACTCCTGCAAAGTTTGGAAGGGATCCTTCGCTACGCTCAGGATGACATGTGTGTGTGGCTGTCATTCTTCATCCCGATTCATCGGGATGAAGAATCCCCTGAGTGTTTGGATGGGAGTCCCCGCTCCGGCCTCGGCGAGAGGAGAATGACAACTCGAATCCGTAAGGGCGAAGCATTTTTACCAGAATTTTACCAAAAAACAACTCATTATGAACACCAAAAAATTATTAGCGGAAACAGTATTGAAAAAAATGCTTCGCCCTTACCCCGCCCTGCAGCCTTTGTTTTTTTTGAGCCGTCCTGACTGATCGACTTCCCGCAGATCAACATTGCGCATGAATAGCGTCTGCTGGTTACGAGTGGAGTCCCGGGCAACGGGAAGGAACGAAGCCCCCCCGGTTGCTTTGAGGGGATCCTTCGCTACGCTAGGAATGACAGGCTATGCCTTTACGCAACCCCGCTTATTTTTTTTGCTTTTGCTATTTACTTTTCTTTCTAAAACCATTATATTGTATTAGTTTGTTTGACAAACCAATTATTATAGGATGTTGAATTGGACGGTAAGAAACATAAAATAATCGGCGGTAATGCCAAGCTGGTACGGAATATTAATCGCGCCGCTATTTTAAATTTAATCCGCGAACGGCAGCCCATTTCGCGGATCGATATTTCGCACATTACCAAATTAAATAAAAGTACCGTCTCCAGTATTGTGGCCGAATTATTGCAAGACGAATATTTAGTCGAAGAATTGGTTCCGGATAGTAAAGTTGGGCGCAACCCGTTGCAACTACGCTTGAATGTGGGACGTTTTCATGTGGGCGCCATTAACTTCGACACCAAAATCATCCGCACGGCCCTATTCGATATCGGGGGCAATCTCGTTTCAAAAAAAGAAAGTGTCCCCCGCAATACGGCGCCGGAAGAATATGTGGACAAAGCCCTAAAAGATTTGCATTCACTTAAACAACGTCTGGGCATTTCCGAATTGGAGGGCATTGGTGTTACAATTGCCGGTTTGATCGATCCCGACGACGGGCACGTACTGGTAGCGCCTAACCTGGGCTGGAAAGAGGTGCCCCTTAGCCGTCTTTTTTTTGAACGGGATGCGGATATCCCGCTTTTGCGTTTTTTTAACGATGCCAAAGCATCCGCTTTAGCCGAATTGTGGTATGGACAGGGACCTATTAAAGATTTTTCCAATTTTGTCTTCGTGTCTGTCGGCGCCGGGCTGGGAACGGGAGTAGTCATCAATCGTAAAGTCGTAGAAGGCGTATCCAATGCATCTGGAGAATTCGGACATATCCCTATTTTCGAAAACGGCATCTCCTGTATTTGCGGGAACAAAGGTTGCTGGGAAGCTTATGCTTCAGATAGGGCTACCGTTAAAAGATACTTGGCTGCCCAAAAAATCGAACCCGACCCGACACGCCCTATTTTAGTAAAGGATGTCATTAAGAAAGCTAAACAAGGCGATACCCTGGCCATTAAAACCCTTAAAGAGACTGGTAATTATTTAGGCATCGGAATTTCCATGATTATCCGGGCCTTAGATCCACAGGCCATTGTCATCGGCGGACATATTTTACAGGTCTGGGATATGATTTACGAAGAGATTTTAAAAGGGCTGGAAGAACACAGTTTTTTCGGGCTTGAGAAACAGATCAAGATATTGCCTTCCTCTTTAAAGGAAAGGCCGCGTTTGATCGGAGCGGCAACGCTGGTAATCGAACATTTTTTTCATGATTACAAAATCACGATTTAACTATTTTTTAACTATTTATTAGTTGGTTGTTTCAACCATTTTTAAGGAAACGAAGAATGAAAATGAAAACGGAATCGCTTTTTATCGGTATTGATGTCGGAGGTACCAATACGGTCGTCGGTTTGGTAGATGCTAAAGGAACTCTCTTAAAACAGGCTCGCTTCTCTACTCAGGCCCAAGCCCCGATTACGGTCTTTTTTAACAACTTAACGCAGACAATCCGGCAATTGACAAACTCCGATGCCGATAAAATTGCAGGGATCGGTATCGGTGCCCCGAGCGTTAATAGTAAATCGGGATATCTGGAAAACCCGAAAAATTTTAAATGGGGACGCATTCATCTTTCGCAAATGCTGGAACATCACTTTAAACGCCCGGTAAAAATCATCAACGATGCTGATGCCGCCGCCTTAGGCGAGCTCTATTTTGGCCATGGTCGGCATTTGAATAATTTTGTACATATTACCTTGGGAACAGGCTTAGGCGGCAGCATCATTGTAAACAGGCAATTGGTTAGCGGGCACGACGGTTTTGCCGGCGAATTCGGGCATACGAAAATCGAATTTGGTGATCGACTTTGTTCCTGCGGAAAACGCGGTTGCCTCGAAACCTATGTTTCCGCCAAAGGTATTTGCCGCACGGCCTTCGAATTGATCAGTCGTGAGGCGACCGACAGTTTGCTTACGAAATACGCTTTTGAAAATCTGACGCCCAAAATAATATTTGAATTGGCAAATCAAGGCGATGCACTTGCCATTAAAACATTTGCCGTTACAGGACGCATTTTAGGTAGCAAACTTGCCGACTTGATCGCACTGCTCAATCCTGAAGCCATTATTTTTTCCGGAGGATTAACCAACGCCGGCCATTTTCTTTTCGACCCTATGAAAAAGGCCATGGAAGAAAATCTTTTGGAAATTCACCGAAATTCATTTGAAATACACATTTCCGATACGCAGAAAAATTTTGCGGTTTTGGGAACGGCGGCATTGATGATGAAGCGTTTGAATTAAGCTAATTAATTTTTGCAAAACAATAGCTCAAAATAGGGAGGCAAAAGCAAATGCAACAGTACAACCGTATTTTTACCGTCCTTTTATTCGTGATTTCTATTATTTCAGGGCAAACGTTTGCCGCCCAAAACGGCACGATAAAAGGATTGGTCACCGATGCTCAGACCGGCGCTCCACTGCCTGGGGCCAACGTCTTTTTAAATGGTACGGGTTTCGGAAGTTCAACAGATCTGGACGGTTTCTTTTCCATTAATAACGTACCTCCGGGTTCATATACGCTGCGCACTGTTTACATCGGTTACAAACCATTGGACATTCCCATTAAAATTAAGAGCGGCCAGGTTATTACCAAAGAAATTAAATTGCATGCGCAGGCGCTGCAAGGGGAAGAAATCGTGGTCACTTCTCAGGCCAGTGGACAAAAAGCTGCTATTAACCAGCAGCTTTCCGCCAAATCGATTGTTAATGTCGTTTCTTCGGAGCAAATTCAGGAACATCCGGACGCCACAGCTGCAGAGGCGATCAGTAGAATTCCGGGAGTCTCCATTATTCGTTCTAATGGCGAAGGGAATCAGGTAGTTATCCGAGGACTTTCACCCAAATACAACGCCATTTCCATCGATGGGGTACGGATTGCCTCTTCAAATCCGAATGATCGCGGAACGGATTTGAGTTTAATCTCTTCCAGCATGTTACAGGAAATTCAGGTTTCCAAAACCGTCACGGCCGATCAGGACGCGGATGTGTTGGGCGGTATTGTCAACTTCAAAATGAAAGAGGCCAAAGAGCATTTTGGATTTCATTTATTAGCACAGGGCGGTTACACGGGACTTTCCAACGCCTACAACAAATACAATAATTACAAATTTGTACCCAGCATCGAAAGCCGCTTTTTTAATAACAAATTGGGAATTTTTGCGCAGGCCAGTTTTGAACGTCGCAATTTAACTTCCAATGAATTTAATGCCTCCTATTCCAATGCCACCAATGATGAAATCCACTACGTAACCCAATCTATCGGTATTCACAACATTCCAAGGGATCGCAAACGCATAGACGGGGCCCTTGTTTTGGATTACAAATTGCCCAACGGCAAAATCAGCTTGTCCAATTTTTTAGGCTCCAGCACAACTAAGATCACAGATCGTTCCGAGACCATTAATATTAATTCCAATCAGCATTTGTACACATTGGCCTTTCAGAATCATCAGTTAAACATGATTTACAACACGTTAAATTATGATCAGCAATTTTCATTTTTACATGCCTATTTGAAATTTTCTCATAACTTTTCCGAAACCAAAAGCCCGTCCGATTGGGCCGTCACTTTTTATCAATCTCCGGCGAACATCAGCGAATTCCAAAACGAATCGAATTTAGACCCCCATGTAGTTGCCGATTCGGTTCTTTCCAATCCGAATAAAACGAAATTAAACACCGTTTCAACGAATAACAACTATGCCATGGAGCGTAGCTACATGGGCTCAATGGATTTCGAAATTCCGGTGAATATCGGTAAAAAAATCACCTCGGTTATTAAGTTTGGAGGTAAATTCCGTCGTAAAAAACGATCCTATAACTCGGAGGTTTACGGCACCAATGCCTCTCTGGTATCCCCAAGTGCTCGCGGTGCCACTTATTTAATCGTTAAACATTTCGGTATTAAAACCCACGATTACACATCGATTCCCTTATCGTTTTTCGTCGATACCACGTACAATTACGGAAAAATGCTCAACGGTGAGTTTGAAATGCATAATCCGATCAATTTTGCTTTAGCCAAAGAATTGATCCAATTCTGCCAGGACAACGTGGATAAATTTGCCAAGAACGGTGCCAAGGAAGCTTATGCCCGCAACAATTACCTCTCCGTAACCAATAATTACGCCGGAACGGAAATTTTGACCGCTGGTTATCTTATGGCTACAATTAACATCGGGCCCAATTTAACCATTATTCCCGGTATACGATATCAAAACTTGCGCACGACGTATTCCGGTACGCGCGGCCAGCAAACGGCCCTTTCCTATTACAAATACGACCATTCCACAGACACAACCGTAACGGTGAATCACCCGTACTGGTTGCCGGATATTAATTTGAAATACAAGGTTTTTCCGTGGTTCAATGTCAGACTTTCCTATTCCACAACATTATCTTATCCGGATTACCGGGCTATCATTCCCAGAATCGACGTCACGACGGGAGCAGCCTTAGCCTGGAACAATTACAAACTGAAACCGCTGCACTCAAGAAACTACGATATCTATTTTACGTTTTCCAACAATACCATCGGTTTGTTGACTGTGGGGGGCTTTTTAAAACAGATCAATAACTTGATTTATCCCTGGGTCTTTTACAAAGCGGGCTTAGAAGCCAAACCGTATTATTTGACCAATAAAAACCCGGCGGAACATTTGACCTACCGAATTAGCACATACATCAATAACCCATTTACCGTCAACGATTACGGTTTGGAATTCGACTGGCAAACACACTTTTGGTACCTGCCCAACCCCTTAAAAGGTTTGGTATTAGATTTGAATTACACCCACATCTTTTCCAGAGCCCAATATCCCTATGTAATTGCCGGCGCGACCAGTCTATCGAATATCGACACATCGTTTACCGATCGGCTTATCAATCAACCCGATCATATTTTGAATGTAACCTTAGGATACGATTACAAGGGTTTTTCCATTCGTATGGCCATGCTCTACCAGGACAATGTTTTCAAAGTGGTCAATCAATGGCCGCAACTTCGCTCGAACACGGCTGCTTACAAACGTTTGGATATTACCGTTAAGCAGAAATTGCCCTGGTTGGGCTTCGAACTGTTTGGCAATGTTACGAACCTGAACAATGCACGTGACCGGAATGTCTTGCAAAAATATCCCCGCATTCCCGAATCGATTGAAGAATACGGGATGACGGCGGAACTGGGGCTTCGCTGGCATTTATAAAATTGAACTGTATAAATTTTAATCACAATAGGAAGGAGGTTTTTAAATTGGAAGAAATAAAGTTAGAAAGGAGGTGCGGATTCAAAAATTAACAAAAACTCTTAAATTTGTGTTTCAAGGAAGTTTTACAATTCAACGGATTGTCAGTCCTTAAAATCATTTAAAGGAGAAGTACGATGAAGAAACTGTTAACTTTTGCGGTTATGGCCGTTTTTTTGGCAACGACCGGCCTATTTGCCCAAACCATGGTCATCCATGCCAATCAGGGCAATCTTAACGAAATCATTATGCAAGACACGCTTTCGGACGGATCGCTGGCCCACAGTGTGTATCAACTGGTAACGTTAGATACCACTTACAAGTTCACGGGCCCCATCACTATTAAAAGTAATGTTACCATTGAAGGTGTAGTTGATCCTTCTACGGGACGGCCTCCCTGCATCCAGCCTGCCGTTCTGCAGGACGGAAGCATTCCTCCTACACCTTTTACCATTAGCGGAGCGAACATTAAAGTTAATTTAAAAAATCTCTACATTCTGTCCAAGGCCACCAACAACACTTCTAACGGCGGCGGTATTGCCGTTCAGGTATCGGCCGATAAAGTGAAATTGACCGTTGACAACTGCGTTTTCGACGGCTGGCAGACATTCGCTATTGGCTACAACGGACAGTGGGATGATTTCTTCGTAACCAATTCCACTTTTCGCAATTTGGTACATCCGAACCAATGGTACATCGGAGAAGTCATTCGTAATGAATGGCCCGGCGAAGCTTACACGGACTCCATGGTTTTTGTCGGCAACACGATGTTAGCTATTAACGGCTATGCGGCATGCCCTGTTACCAAATGGTACACCAAGTATTTTGAATTCACAGACAACAAAGTCCTTTACACCTTTAAAAATCCTTTCTTCATTTTTAACTTGACCGACGGAAAAATCAACGGCAATATTTTTTACGGGAATTATGCCGGCGGCGTAGATCAAACGGAAAACCCCTGGTGGGACAACCTTTGGTATCCCGATTCTTCTTACGGAATTATTGCCTTGCAACCCTTAAGTGATGACAACAAAGAAATGTTTAACCCTGCGGATACCTCCAAGGCCGAAAGTATGCGTCGTATTGAAGTTAAAAACAACACCTATTTTTGGCCGCAAGAATTAGTCGATTTTTGGACTGCCTGGAACGATACGGCATCCAATAAGATTTTTATCCCCAATTGGATGAACGATCGCACCGTGGCCATGTTTAACGACAAAACCGATTATCCCAATCTGGTCGCAGAGAACAATGTTAATAAGGACCCCGGCTTTATGAGCGAAATGGATAAGGATATTTTACATGGTACCACGGGAAATGATATCGGTTTACTAAATTACTTTGTCGAAATTCGTACTGGCAAAGCGGAAACGGACATCTGGGGATATGGCATTACGCAAGTCGGAGCTAACGCCGACTGGACTCCTGCCTGGCCTTTACCCGAATCGTCTTATATTACGGCCATCGAAGAATATGCCGGTAAAGAGATTCCCACGGCTTTTACGTTGAGTGATGTTTATCCCAATCCGTTCAATCCTAATGCTTCGGTTCGATACACCTTAGACAGAGCGGGACGGACCAGCCTTAAAGTTTACAATATTTTGGGTCAACAGGTAATGACATTGGTAAATAATGTTTATCAGGCAGCCAACACCTACAAAATTACGTTCAATATGTCCCGCTTTACCAGCGGAACCTATTTTCTGGTTCTGGAACAGAACGGACGACGTTTGGTACGGAAAATGCTACTGTTGAAATAAATAGCACCTCCATCCGGAGTTATCAGGCGTTTGTGATAACTCCGGATTTTTTTTATCTTCAGCTTTAATT
>CAZHIZ010000130.1:7773-9905 GCA_964532875.1 uncultured Caldithrix sp.
ATTTAGGGAAGAAATTTGTAGATTTTATTAGACTTCAGTATAATTGCATTATTTGTCATTTTGAATGAAGCGAAGAAGTCCCCATAAGTTCACCAATAATTAGGGAATGCTTAATCAATTCACTTCTCAGAATGCCGGTATCAGCTTAATTTTACTGAAGTCTAAGGTTTTATGAATGTGGACTAATCGGGGAAGGATCATCAATGCAGCATCTTAACTGGGCCGATTTTACGGTAATCGTTGCTTTCTTCTTAATTATTTTCGGCATTGCCGCCTATTACACACGTAAAGCCGGCGAAAATACCGGTAACTTTTTTCTTTCCGGACGCAACTTGCCCTGGTATTTGGCCGGTACGGCTATGGTGGCAACGACTTTTGCGGCCGACACGCCACTGGCCGTAACGGAACTGGTGGCTAAAAACGGTATTGCCGGGAACTGGTTATGGTGGAATCTGGCTATCGGCGGAACACTAACGGTCTTCTTCTTTGCCCGTTTGTGGCGCCGGGCCGGAATTATGACCGATGTGGAATTCGTGGAACTGCGCTACAAAGGAAAGGCTGCGGCGGCGCTTCGCGGTTTCAGGGCTTTGTATCTCGGGTTGTTCATGAACGCTATTGTCATGGGTTGGGTCAATAAAGCCATGCAAAAAATTTTCTCCGTAGTCTTACCCGAATTCAATGCCTTTTTATTGGTTGTCATCTCAGCGTCTATTATCGCCGTTTACGCTTCGGCCTCCGGTTTATTGGGTACGGCCCGAACCGATAGCTTCCAATTTCTTTTTGCCATTACCGGCTGCATTATCTTAGCCGTTATTGTGGTGCAACTGCCTCAAGTCGGCGGCATGGGCGGATTAAAAGCCAAACTGGCTCCGCAACTTCTGGAGTTCTTCCCCAGAATCGGCAAGGTGTCCGCTTCCGGCATAACGGGAGGCGCGCTGGCTTTAACGGTGGGGGCTTTCGTGGCTCATATCGGATTACAATGGTGGGCTACCTGGTATCCCGGAGCCGATCCGGGCGGCGGCGGCTACATTGCCCAGCGTATGATGTCTGCTAAAAATGAAAAACACAGTTTGTTTGCCACTTTGTGGTTTACCATTGCCCATTACACGGTGCGCCCCTGGCCCTGGATTATCGTTGCCCTGGCCGCGCTGGTTTTGTTACCGCGCCAGCAAAATCCCCAAATGATCGAAAAGCAAAATCCCGCTTTGTTTGCCAAGGTGGAAGCCGCTTACCACAATCATGCCTTGCTGCAATCGAATGATCCGGTGTATCATTCGCCGGAATTCAAAAAAATGTACGAAACTTACGAGAATACCATTGATCCGGGCATCATGTATCCCAAGCTCATGTTACGCTATTTACCCCCCGGTCTTTTAGGATTGTTGATTGCCGTTTTTTTGGCAGCGTACATGTCCACCATCGCTTCGCAACTTAATTGGGGCACATCCTACTTAATTAACGACTTTTACCGACGTTTTGTAAAGCAAAAAGCGCCCGAACGGCACTATGTGCTGATCTCGCGCTGGTCGATTATTTTAATGACTGTTTTCTCCCTTATTGTCACCAAATATTTTTTGACCACCATTTCTGGTGCCTGGGAATTCATCATCAACGCCAGTGCCGGTATGGGAGCCGTTTTGATTTTACGCTGGTTTTGGTGGCGCATTAATGCCTGGTCCGAAATTTCGGCCATGATCGCTCCCTTGATCATTTACCCCTTTGCCCGTTACGTCATGGGACTGCACTCCCCTATTACTTTGTACCCCACGGTTTTGGGCACAACCATTGTTTGGCTAATTGTCACCTATTTAACCAAACCGGAACCATTGGATCACTTGAAAGCTTTTTACCGCAAAACGCATCCCGGTGGTTTGGGCTGGCGCCATATCGAAAAATTAACCCCGGATGTTAAAGGTGATACGGGTTTCGGGCACATGTTCATGGATTGGATTTTGGGCATCGTATTGATCTATTCCTTTTTGTTCGGATTAGGCGACATTTTGTTTACCGAATATTTGCGCGGAACGCTTATTTTACTCGTCGGTATTTTGGCCGGATGGATTATTTACGTCGATTTGAACAAACGGGGATTTGAAACCATTGCCGAATAATAGGGAATGGTTTATCAGGAT
>CAZHIZ010000131.1:0-9793 GCA_964532875.1 uncultured Caldithrix sp.
GCAAACTTTTTTTACCTTTTAAAGAAAAAACAAGCTAAACGAGAAATGCATCTGTGACCGATAGATCCAACAAACATCCGTTAAAAAAATTTTCGCAGAATTTTCTAACCAACGTGTACTACCAGCAGGAAATCGTTAAGCAATTACAAATCGCCCCGGACGATGTTGTTGTGGAAATCGGGCCGGGGCAGGGTGCATTAACCAAACATTTACTGGCTGCGAAACCGCGTCGTTTGATCGTTGTAGAAATCGATGAACGCTGGGTCCGGCTTTTAAAGGACACATTCGGAGCGGCCGTTGAAATTATTCATGCGGACATATTGGAAACCGATTTGACTTCTTTGAGTGATGATGAGCGGCGTATTAAAGTGATCGGTAATTTACCCTACCACATTACCAGCCCCATTCTTTTCCATTTAATCGATGCCCATCGTTCCATCGAGCGTGCCGTTTTGATGACTCAAAAAGAAGTGGCCAGACGAATAAGCGCCGAACCCGGCGGAAAGGATTACGGAATCCTTTCGGTTATTAGCCGCGTTTACGCCAGGGTGGAATACCTCTTCGAAATAAAACGCGGTAACTTTTTCCCGGCTCCAAATGTGGACTCTGCCGTGCTTGCCTTGAATTTTTTCAGGGAAATTCCCGATCTGGACGATTCGGAATTGGCATTGTTGCGAAAAATTGTACGCGGCACTTTTAATTATCGGCGCAAAACTTTGAGAAACAGTTTAAGTAGAATTTTTGACAAAGCATTCGTATATTCTTTGGATAGCACAATACTGGCGAAGCGCCCTGAACAATTAACAGTCGAAGACTTCAAAAAATTGTGCAAAATTTTTAAACAAGGTTATTTCCATGATTCCCATAGCCGTTGATACCATACTTCCCGATATTCAGGAATTGATTAAAAAAGAAAACAAAGGGGCATTGCAGAATATTCTCATCGATCTGCACCCGGCCGATATTGCCCAGATTTTTTCCCATTTAAATAAAGACGAACGGGCCTATTTGTTCACAATTATGCCCACACAGTTGGCTAGTCAGGTTTTGGCTGAATTAGACCCGCCGCTCATCGAAGAACTGACCGAAGGATTGGGTGTCGATAAGCTGGCCTCCATCGTCAGTGAAATGGATTCCGACGACGCGGCCGACTTTGTCTCTGCCTTACCGGAAGAAATACTGCCCAAAATCTTAACGCGCATCCCGCGTCAGGAAGCGGAAGAGATCAAAGAACTGCTGCATTACGAGGAGGACACAGCCGGCGGTATTATGGCTTTGGAATATGTGGCGCTGCCGGCAGACGCCACGGTAAACGAAGCCATCGAAGAGATCCGGCGCTTACGGGCCAGACAGGAAATTTCTCACGTTTATTCGGTTTACGTGGTGGATGATAAAAACCACCTATTGGGAACTGTTTCCATGACCGATTTGGTTTTAGCGGACGGCAATACGCGTTTGAAAGACATCATGGAAAGCGATATTCCCACCGTGAGTACCGATATGGATCAGGAGGAAGTGGCCAATATTTTCAGTAAATACGACCTGGTCAGTATGCCGGTTGTGGATAAGGAAAATCATTTGGTCGGTCGCATCACGGTTGACGACATCGTTGACGTTTTGGAGGAGGAAGGCGCGGAGGACATGGCCTACATTGCCGGTGCTCCGGATGAAGAAATTACCGAAGAATCGACTTTTAAATTGGCCCGTGCCCGCCTGCCCTGGCTGTTGGTGGCTTTCTTCGGAGAAACCATTTCCGCCTTATTGCTCAATCAGTTTAATGCTACCTTGCAACAAAAAGTAATGATCGCTTTCTTCATTCCCATCGTCATGGCCATGGGCGGTTCAACGGCTCAACAGGCCAGTGTGATCGTTATTCGCGGTCTGGCCACCGGTGATTTAACGACGCGGGATACGGCAAAACGTTTGATTAAAGAATTTCGCATCTCTTTTTTCAACAGCCTGTTTTTTGCCTTATTGATTTTCATTATTGTTTATATGTGGGACACACCGTTTTTTGCCGGGATTTTAGCCGTCTCCATTTTCGTGGTCATTAACAATGCCGCCATTATCGGGGCTCTGGTGCCGCTTACCTTCAAGCGCTTAAAAATCGATCCTGCTCTGGCCGCCGCCCCCTTTATTTCTACAGCCAATGACATTTTGGGTATTCTAATTTATTTATCGATTACAACCATCGTCTTGGGAATGGGATACGGTCATTGATCTTTTCTTCTCCCTGATCCCGGCGGCGCATCGATTTGGATCCTGTTCTTTCCTGTCTCCGCCTCTTTTTTTGCTCATCTAAATAAAAAAACAAACGATTATTGAAATACCTGCGATTTTTAGTTAACTTGACAGGAACAAATAAATAATAATGGAGGGTACCATGGAAAATAACGGCAATGGCGGAAGCAATTTTTTAACGGGTTTTTTGATTGGCGGGTTTATCGGTGCTGCGGTAGGATTGCTTTTTGCTCCCAAGCCCGGCAAAGACGTTCGCGATAATCTTCGCGATGAAAGCGAAGAATTGTACGATAAGGCCAAAGACGAACTCAATCGCCTAAAACAAGAATTAGACAACTTGCGTCAAAAGGTTTCCGAGACGCTGGAAAAAGGCAAATCCGCTTTTAAAGATGATGATCTGGTGCAGGAAGAACGGGATTTCGAAGAAAAAATAAAGGGCGAAGAAGAAGAGAAACCACAAGCCTCAAAAGGTAAACGGACTAAAAAAGAGGCGTAATATTTAAAGAGACCGCTAATCCAACGGAGTGTTTACGAAGGACACTCCGTTTATTTTTCACACGGCAAAACATGCTTCAAAAACACAGCGTCCGGTCTGTCGTAACTTTCGGGATTTTAATTAAAATGGTAATTATTAAATCGAACTGAATTTCGAACAATTCTGAGATCGATTCATTAAGAAACAAACGAGGATTCATCAATGGTTTGGGAAATTGCTTTCGTGATCTTTTTATTATCCTTAACGGTGTTAACCTATTTGCTTATTCCGGTAGTGTTGCGCTTTAGGGAAACCCTGGGTCGCGTGAATAAGACACTTGATGCGGTAAATGAAGATTTACCGGAAATATTGAAAAACGTAAAAAATATCGCGCAACGCGTGGACGGAATGGTCGATACGGCCGAAAAAACCGTTGAGGATGTCGCTCAGCTGGAATACACCATTTCCAAAGAGATTAAAGAACCGTTGCAAAATATCGCACAGGTAATCGGTACCCTGATTCAAATAATGAATAAGCTTTTTTACCGTCCGCAAACGAAAAAGGGGAAATAGCACATCCTATTCCCCCTTTATTTTTAAATATGGATGATTGTGTCAATCCATTTTTACTTTAAAGTTCCATCCGTATTTATCTTCCACGGTGCCCAACTGAATGCCCCGCAAGTGGTCGTACAACTTGCGGCAAACCGCCCCCACTTCATCATCTTCCAGATAAGCGACCTTCCGATCGCGGTAAGTAATGCTCTTAACCGGAGAGATAACCGCAGCGGTGCCGCAACATCCGGCTTCCTTAAAATCATAAATTTCTTCAACATCCACCGGCCGTTGTTCCACGTTCATTCCCAAATCTTTGGCGATAACCTGCAAACTTTTATTGGTAATACTGGGTAAAATGGAAGAAGACTTGGGCGTTACGTAGGTATTATCCTTCGTAATGCCGAAGAAATTAGCCGGGCCGGATTCGTCAATGTATTTTTTGTGTCGAGCGTCCAGATAAAGCACCTCGTCATAGCCTAAATCTTTGGCTTTTTTACTGGCGCGCATTCCGGCTGCGTAATTGCCGCCGACCTTCACATCACCCGTTCCAAAAGGAGCGGCACGATCGATATCTTCAATCACCAATAAATTAATGGGTTTTAAACCGCCTTTAAAATAGGGCCCCACCGGCGTAACGAAAACCAAAAACAGATATTCATGCGAGGGTTTTACCCCGACGATGCCGGACGTACCTAAAAGCAGCGGCCGTATGTACAGCGAAGCCCCCGATCCGTACGGCGGAATAAAACGACGATTTAAACGCACAATTTGCTCAACTGCTTCCAAAAACTTTTCTTCGGGGAAAGGCTCCATTAAAATTTTCTTTGCGGAATTGATCATGCGCTTGGCGTTTTCATCTGGCCTGAATATGCTAATAGTGCCGTCCGCTTGTTCAAAGGCCTTAAGCCCCTCAAAACACTCCTGACCGTAATGCAGAGCCGTAGCCGCCATATTTAATTGAATGGTGTCGCTTTCCACTACTTTCGCCTCGGACCACTGCCCGTCTTTAAAATAATATTCCAGATGATAATCCGTCTTCACATATTGAAAAGTCAAATTTGACCAATCAAGATTGGCTCTTTCCATACTAGACCTCCTGCAATCCTGTTTTTTTTAATGTATCCTTTTCTAAGCCCGTTTCCTACCCACACGACTAAGTAAAAAAATAGCTTTTCCCGACAGTACCCGGGCTTATGTTTTTTCCCACCGGCAAACGCCGCCTTAAATTAACATTTTTTCAATATCAAAATATTATTTATTTAAAAAAATTACAAATATTTTTTATATTTGTTATTGATACATTTTGCAACGTATGCGTTTGTTTTTCACTTCCCAAAAGGAGGGCTCGTATGAAACGGTTTTTAGCCGCTCTGTTACTATTTGTAGTTTTTCTCAACGCCCAAAATGCACCTAAACTTCCCGAAATGGTGGATATTCACAAAATGAATCCGTCCATTATTCTGGACATTCGTTACGCAACCTCCCATAATTTTTTGCATCAGCCCGTGTACAAACAAGCGCGCTGTTTTTTGGTTAAAGAAGCAGCCGAACGGTTAAACGCGGTACAAAAAGAATTACAAAGCATCGGGCTGGGCCTGAAAGTGTTTGACGGCTACCGTCCCTTAAGCGTGCAAAAGAAAATGTGGTCCATTATGCCCGATCCGGGATATGTGGCCAATCCTAAGCACGGTTCGCGCCATAACCGGGGCTCGGCTGTCGATGTAACGCTGGTGGATTCGACCGGGCATGAATTACAAATGCCTACTCCGTTTGACAGTTTCTCCGAGCGAGCCCACCAAAATTTCCAGCACCTCCCGGCCAAAGTGCGCCAAAATCGCTGGATTTTACGCACGGTAATGGAGAAACACGGTTTTGTGCCCATTCGTACCGAATGGTGGCATTACAATTTGAAAAATTGGAAAAAATACCCGATAATGGATTACTCCTTTTCACAATTGGATAGCCTGATAAAAATAAAAAAGACTTCCATGCAAAAAAGTGTTAAATTTCACTAACGGTTGAAATAAAATTATTTATTTTAGGTAACGATGGTGCGGCGCAATCCTGCCCAGTACAACTAAAAACCGATTGATAACAGAAAGGCATAAAGGGGCCCTTGTCAGCTTTCAAAAAAGAGTACTGACGGTTAACGAGTAACAAAATTCCCTTTCCGGCTTTTGGGCGTTGCAAGTTAGGCAGCAAAAATGCTTTGGAAAGGAATAAGAACGCATCCGATTTTGTAGTAATTCATTAAACGGAAACCATTTTTGCAATTAAGCGCATGTGAAATTGAGTAGGAGTATTCCCCATGTACTTGATCTTGTTCGGAGCACCGGGTGTCGGCAAAGGCACGCAGGCTAAAAACCTCAGCCGAAAATACCAAATTCCTCACATTTCTACTGGCGATATGCTACGGGAAGCCATTCGCCGAAAAACCGAATTGGGCAAAAAGGCCGAAGACATTATCTCGAAAGGTGAACTTGTACCGGATGACATCATGCTGGGCCTAATCGAGCACCGAATTTCGGAAGATGATTGCCGGAACGGGTTTATCCTGGACGGATTTCCCAGAACCCAGGCGCAGGCCGACGGTTTAACCAAATTATTTCAAAAGAAAAATCTGCCGTTGCCCCTGTGTATCGAAATTGTCGTCCCGGAAGATGTGATCGTTAAGCGTCTTACTTCCCGACGTATCTGTGAAAAATGCGGCGCTATTTTCGATCCCGTTACCAATCCGGCACCTCCGGACAACATTTGCCCCAAGTGTGGCGGACGCATCGTCAAACGTCCGGATGATAATCCCGAAACCATTCACCAGCGTTTACGCGTTTACCATGAACAAACCGCACCCGTACGTGAGTACTATCGCCAAATGCATCGATTCGTTTCCGTTGACGGTAACAAGAGCGTGGATGAAGTATTCCGTGAAATCGATACCATTGTCCGGCAAACTTTTAAAGTGCAATGACCTGCAAGTAAAAGTTGGCGATTTATGCGAGACAAATTAAGACTCGGGTCTATTGTTTTATTGCTTTTCGGCGTGTTGGTCACGGGTTACCAATGCTCGGTTAGAAAGCACAATAACATTTTCGATCCGAAAAGCGGCATCGATACGCTTAATATGAAGCTGGAATTGCGTCGTGCCGATTCGGTTATCGTACTTACCTGGTCGCCGCATTTTCAAGTACGGATCAAAGGCTTTCATCTCTATCGCAAGGTAGGAAACGATTCCCGTTTTTCCAGCCTTGCGATTTTGGCGCCTACGCAAAACGAATACCACGATTCGCTGGTTCAATACGACACACCGTATGCCTATTATTTAACATTGATCGGGACCTCCAATGAATCGCCGCCGACACCGGTTCTGAAAACCGTTCCCGGGCCGGGAACCATTTGGATTCTTGATCGCTGGAATGAATACATTTTAAAATTTTCGTACGATATGCGCCATACCTTGCTCACTCACTATGCCATCTGGATTCCGCAGGCCCTGTCTTTTAATACGGAGAATTCTGTGGCCATCATTACTTACCCTTTGTATCACTACGCCGAAGTACTCGATCCTTTTTACGGATCGCTTCGCGCGGAAATCACCGGAATTCGTTACCCGTATGCCTGCTCGTTCAATCCTAAAAATCAAGAATTCTGGATTTCCGACACTGCCGGGGCCTTGTACCGTTACAATATGCAAAGCGGTTTGCAGCTTTTGGACGGGCGTTTATTACGTCCCCTTGCAATTGCCTTCGATGCGCAGGGCAGGGCCATTGTAATGGATCGTAAGATGCACGCCTTGATTTTGTACCATGCCGATGGCACGCGGCGCGCGGAAATTACGGGTTTCAACGGACGACGTTTTAAGCAATTGATTTTTCTTACTGCCAATTTTCAACGATCCTGTTTTTATCTGATCGAACGTCGCGATACGACGGATGTGCTTTATCGAATTTCCACATTGAACGACAGTTTAACCCTGCTTTTGGCCCAACAGGGTATGGCTGCCGTACGAGAAAGCCCGCTTGATCGTTCGCTTTGGATTGCCGTTAACGGAAATAATACGGCAAAAATTATGCAACTTTCGCCCACAGGCTTACGTTTGAATACATTAAACGGATTTATGTCTATCACGGATTTTGCCATTAATCCCCTAAACGGGAATTTGGTTGTGGCCGACCGCACGGCCCACCGGGTTGTCCATTTAACTAAAACCGGCCGCCTAATCGGCAGGTTCGATAAAGCTCCTTATCCATTTAAGGTTTACATCGAATGAAGCGCTTGCGTCTGAAAATAATTAAGCAACACCTGTTCCTTCTGGGCATTTTACCCATTGCCCTGATTACCTTTGTCTTCGATTATTTACATTTAAAAGACCTGGGCTATTTTAATAGTCTGGAATATATTCACGAAAGTCTGGTATCGCTTAATGTTATTTTCATCTATTTGTATCTGCGCCGATTTCGTATTTTCTCCGAACGCGGGGTAAAACGCAATCTTACATATCTGGCGATTAATTTGGCCGGGGTGTACGTCTTGATTTTCATCTTGAAAAGCATTTTTAAGCCCATCTTTATTGTTTCCGACTTTCCGCCGACTACCAACCGATTTTCAACCATTGTGTATGCCAACATCGTATCTTTCGTCGGTTCGTTTTCCATGGTGGCCTTTATCTTGTCCCTGCGCAATTTGATTTTGTACAAGTACAAAAAACGCACGCATTTGTATTTTAAGATTAGTGTGGGTTTAATTATTTTGACGGCTATTCTGACGGTTTTCTTCAAAGAGCCGCTGGATTTATCGTTTAGCGGGAATGGGGTGTACAACAACGTGGTATTCAGCCTGGCCCTGATCTTTATTTTCTTATTAAGCACCCGCAACAGCTGGATTACCTACTTAACCCGCAAAGAAAAATACTATTATCTCTTTGCTTCGTTTATTTTTCTCATCGGCGTTTCCTATTTGTTCGATTATGCTTACGATTTTCCCGTATCGTACCACAGTTTAGCCCTGGCGGTTTTTGTGAATGCCACCTGGTTCTTTTTACTTTTTTATTCCATTTTGGCCTCGTTCAATTTTTTGTTGCAATTACCCACGGCCCGCATTTTCGAACGCAAAATGCGCGAAGTGGCCAGCCTGCAAAATTTAAGCCGGGCCATATCCGTCGAGTTAAATGCGGACAAATTAGCCAAACTGACCACCGAATTGATTCTACAGGTAACCGGTTCCAACTATGCCTGGATCGAACTATTCGACGAAACGGGCCAAAACCTGAAAGTTGCCGCAGCCAAAAATCTGTCACTGCGCGATATTCAAAAACTGGAAAACGGTATTCTCAATCAATTCGAGACAAAAATTTTGCAAAATCGCCAGTCTCTTGCTCTTAATGAATTGAGCAAACAATTGGGGCAAAAATATTTTTTCGGACTGCATGTAACCATCGCCTCATTAGTCGGCATTCCCATCATCGGCATCAACGAACAATTTTTCGGCATTCTTTACGCAGCCAAATCATCCGCCTTCGGATTTGATCCGGATGACGTAAGCCTGTTGGAAGCTTTTGCCAACCAAGTGGCCATTGCGCTGGAAAATGCCCGTCTGTTGCAAAAATCGTTGGAGCGCGAACGTCTGGAACGCGAACTGCAAATTGCGCGTGAAGTACAGTTGCGTTTACTGCCCCAGAACAAACCGCAGGTCGCCCATTACGCCGTGGAAACGCTGACCCTTACCGCGTACGAAGTGGGCGGCGACTATTACGATTTCATTTCAAAGGATGAAAATCACCTGGGTATCGTTATCGGCGATGTGAGCGGTAAAGGTACCTCGGCTGCTTTTTACATGGCCGAGACCAAAGGCATTATTCAATCCTTTTCTCAATACTACCATTCTCCTTTAAAAATATTAGCTCATGCCAATCGGGTTTTAAGCGAATCTTTGGAAAAAAAGGCATTTATTACCCTGTTGGTCGCTCACATTGATGTCCGGAAGCATCGCATGCGCTTTGCGCGCGCCGGCCATTGTCCCGTTTTGTATTACAAAGCGCAAGAAAAAAAAGTACGCTTTTTGCAACCGCCGGGCATTGCCGTCGGTTTAGATCGCGGCGCCGTTTTCGACAGCCTTTTACAGGAATATGAACTCGATGTCCAGATAGGCGATATTTTTGTGTTGTACACCGACGGGCTGTCGGAAGCCATGAATAACAAAAACGAAGAATACGGAGAAGAACGTTTGGCCCGCGTGCTGCAGCAAAATTTCAACAAGCCGTTGGATGTGTTGAAACAAACCATCATCGACGATGTACTGCGCTTTACGGGTCATCGCGATTTGCACGACGACCTGACCTTGGTTTTGTTTAAACGTGAGGATTGATTAAGTAGGGAAATGGTTAATTGGGAATTAGGAACTGGGAACTGGGAATTGGGAACTGGGAATTGGGAACTGGGAGGTCTTTCAAGCGCACCAACGCGGATATTTGACGGGCTCAGGGCTGGAATCCCGCGGCCCACTTCCCATGGATTCCGTAGGAAA
>CAZHIZ010000132.1:0-9777 GCA_964532875.1 uncultured Caldithrix sp.
GTTAATCCGGCAATCGCCGGACTCTGCCAATTGAGCTACGCCGGAATTCCAATGATAATTGTAAAGAACTAACGTTTGGCAACCTAGTGGTTACCCATTGAGCTGCGCCGGATTAGTGCTCAATTTCAATTTATCGCTCAACGAGTGCCAAATATAAAAACTCTTTCTGTTCGTGTCAATATTTTTACTAAGAAAATATTTAAGTTTTTTATTTATAATAATGCGTCACGGTGTTTATCAAACCATTCTACGGTACGTTTTAGGCCTTCGTTAACCGGTACCAGAACTTTGTAACCCAAATATTTTTTGGCGGCAGTAATATCCGCTAAAGAGTGTTTGATGTCGCCGGGACGCGGATCGCCGTGGCGTGCATCAACCGTAGCTCCGGTTAGTTTTTTAAGCTGAGCCGCCAGTTCGTTTAGGGTAATCCGTTCGCCACAGGCAATATTAAAAACCTTGCCCGGAGCTTCCGGGGCTTTGCAGGCTAAAAGATTGGCCTGAATCACGTTGTCGATGTAAGTGAAATCGCGGCTTTGCTCCCCATCTCCGTAAATAACGGGCGATTCGTTTTTGAAAAACGCTTTGATGAATTTGGGAATTACCGCCGAATAATAGGAGTTCGGATCCTGACGACGACCGAAAATGTTAAAATAACGCAAAGCTACGGTTTCCAGACCGTACACTTTGTAAAAAACCGCACAGTAATTTTCCGCTGCTAATTTATTGACGGCATACGGAGAAAGAGGATTGGGTTTCATGGTTTCCACTTTGGGCAAAGTGGGCGTATCACCGTAAGCCGAAGACGAAGCGGCATACACCACGCGTTTTACGCCGTTTTCTTTGGCTGCGTAAAGCACGTTCAATGTCCCGTTTAAATTGTTGTCGTTGCTTTCGATGGGCGTTTGAATGGAGCGCGGCACCGATGGCAAAGCGGCTTGATGTAAAATGTAATCCACGTCTTTGGTGATTTCCAGAAGGGTGTTCAGATAGCGCACATCCCCCGTAATAATTTCCACTTTATCTTTCAAATGGGCAATGTTCTCCATCTTGCCTGTTGAAAAATTATCCAGAATTTTAACGGTTGCGCCTTGTTCCACCAATGCTTCCGCTAAATTCGATCCGATGAAGCCGGCACCGCCGGTAATTAAATAGACTTCACTCATTCCTTTGCCTCCGGAAAATTAAATATTGTTTTGATGAATTTGTTCATTTGTTTGACCGATGTCAATTTTTGTAATTTAATCGAAATCGTTTGTGCCTAATTTCTTTCAATCGGAATATTTTTTTAAATCTGAATGCCTTTGTTAAAGATATCGATAGATTATTTGAATTGGTAATTAAAAACCAACTTTTTTGGGAATCACAGGGCGGATGACGCTCCGTAAAGCGTTTGCTCTACCAATTCCACGATAATATGTCCGATGGTAATATGGGCCTCTTGAATGTATTGTGTGTTGTGCGAGGGCACAATAATGGCCAAATCCGTCAAAGCCCGGCCTTTCCCTCCGTCATTACCCAGCAGGCCTATGGTCATAAGTTCGTTCTTTCGGGCAAGTTCGAAGGCTTTCAGCACATTAGGGGAGTTGCCGCTGGTCGAAATGCCGAGCAAAACATCTCCCTGCCGGCCGAAGGCTTCTACCTGACGGGCAAAAATATTTTCGTAGCCGATATCATTGGCCCCGGCTGTTAAGATGGAGCTGTCTGTGGTGAGAGCCAGGGCAGGAAGAGCCGGACGCTGCAGGTGATGCGAGAGACGGATGACGAATTCGGCGGCAATGTGCTGTGCATCGGCCGCACTACCGCCGTTTCCGCAAAGTAATAATTGGTGCCCCTGCCGTAAGGCTTGAGCAATCAGCACGACGGCCCGTTCAATGCCTGGGCTGCATGTTTGTACAATTTGTTGCTTTAAGGCGGCACTTTCTTGCAAATGTCGGGCTATGGCACGGGAATAATCCATTAATCGTTTTCCTTTTGGTGAATGGCAGATGCAAATTCTCTAATGAATGCCGAATCGTTTTGTGCCTCCAGAATGGTGCCGGTAACCACGAAAGAGGCGCCGGCTTCTACCTTTTCCGCGGCTTCTTCCGGCGTACGAATGCCCCCGCCCACGATTATGGGGATTTCGACCGTTGATGAAATGGCTTTGATCAAAGTGGGGGGCACGGAAAATTTAGCACCGCTGCCGCCTTCCAAATAAATTAATTTAAAACCGAAGTACTGGGCCGTTAAGGCATGGGCCACGGCAATTTCCGGCTTGTGTCTGGGTAAAGGGCGGGTTCCGCTCATAAATTCCGCAGAGGTAACCTGTCCGGATTCGATCAATAAATAGGCCGTGGAAATGGGTTCCAATTTTAGGGAATGAATAATGGGCGAGGCCTGAACCTGTGTGCCCACCAAATGGTCGGCATTCCGTCCGCTGATTAAAGAAAGAAATAAAATCGCATCGGCATGGGCCGAAATTTGATGTACACCGCCCGGAAAAATAATGACCGGTTTGTCTTGAGAATATTGCTTAAATGTTTGGATGTAGCGGTCGAAATCCGGGGTGAGCAACAAACTGCCTCCAACCAAAAATGCGTCCACTCCGGCCTGAGAGGCTTTTTCGATTAAAGAGGGTAGATGTTCGGGTGCGGTTTTATCCGGATCGATTAACATTAAAAAACCGGCACCGCGTTTTTTCATGATTTCTAAAAGGCGTTGATAAACGGACGTCAAACTCATGAAGAAAAGTCCTGTCGAAAATAATAATACCGTTTTGAAATACACGTCGAAAATACTAAATTGGCCTAAGAAAATCAAGCAACGGCTTGCATAATCATAAATGCGCTGTCCCTTTTAAAGCGCTGTTTCTTCTAAAGTAAATGAAAACGAATGAAAGTATTTACCAATTACATTAGCGCATAAAGTTAAACAATTCGTTATTTTTAACAATGTGCAGCGGAACGAAATTTATTGTTCGTGCTCTAAATTATGCTTAAATTGATTGCGGATATTCGGGGATTCCAAAGTTTGACCTTAAAATTAAACATAGGGAAAGAACAATGATTGAAGAAAAAATAAGAAGACCCGCAGTGGCCGGGATGTTTTACTCGGGTAATCCCGAAACGCTGGAACGGGAAGTGGCCGTCTTTCTGGAAAGCGCCCATCCCGAAGCCAATGTGCACGAAATATTCGGACTTGTGGCGCCCCATGCCGGTTACATGTATTCCGGCGGAGTGGCTGCCAGGGCCTATCGTCAAATTATGGACCGCCATTACGATGTGGTGGTCGTTATCTCTCCCAGCCACCATGTTTATTTTGAGAAAATTTCCGTTTACAACGGCGATTACTACGAAACGCCCTTAGGATTAATTCCGGTAGATAAAGAGCTTGCTCTTCTACTGGCCGAAGCCGATGAGCAGATCATTTATTCGTCCATCGGGCACGAGGGGCAGGAACACGCGCTGGAAGTGCAACTGCCTTTTCTGCAACACGTTTTGGAGGATTTTCGTTTGGTGCCCATTGTGATGGGAAATCAAAGCTATGAAAATATTTTGTCTTTGTCCGATGCCTTAAGTAAAGTTTTACACGGGCAGAAGGCTTTGATTGTGGCCAGCTCCGATCTTTCTCATTATCATCCTTACGATGTTGCCGTCCGCATGGATTCGATTGTGATCGAACACATCAATAATTTTACGGAAGACAATTTGTACGACGATTTAACCAGCGGTGTTTGCGAAATGTGCGGCGGCGGGCCGGTTATTGCCATGATGAAAGCCTGTCGGAATTTGGGCGCCGATAAATCGAAGGTGATTCTTTACCGCAATTCGGGGGATGTCACCGATGAACGCTCTCAGGTCGTCGGGTATTTGGCGGCTATGATTTACCGGTAAAGGGGAAAATTGGAATTAGGACGCTACGTACGGATCAAAGTAATTCGCTGAAACATTTGTTCTGTTTCGGCGTTAAGTGAGGTCTGTTAGTTCAAAATTTTGTTGGAGGACGCATGAAAAAAGGTTGCCTTGTTTGGCTATTGGTCGGTCTCGGAATCATTCTCGTTATTGCCTTATCGGCCTTCGTGACCGTTAAGAATTATTACAATACATTCGTTACTCTCGAAGAGAATGTGAATCAGGCCTGGGCACAGGTGGAAAACGTTTACCAAAGACGCGCCGATCTCATTCCCAATTTGGTGGAAGTGGTTAAAGGCTATGCCAAACACGAACGCGAAACTTTGCAAGCCGTTGTGGAAGCACGGTCCAAAGTGGGCGGCCAAATTAAAGTTGGTGCAAAAGTGTTAAACGATCCTCAGGCGTTTGCCCGTTTTCAGCAAGCGCAGGACGCCCTGACTTCTGCCCTGCAACGCTTGATGGTTGTGGTGGAACGCTATCCCGACTTAAAAGCGAATCAGAATTTTTTGGATTTGCAAGCCCAGTTGGAAGGAACGGAGAACCGAATTGCGGTCGAGAGACGTCGTTTTAACCAGGCGGTACAGGCTTACAATACGGCTATTCGTAAATTTCCGGGCAATATTATTGCCGGAATGTTCGGATTTAGAGAAAAACCCTATTTTAAGGCACAAGCGGGCAGCGAGAAAGTCCCCAAAGTTAAATTTTAATGCCGGCCTCTCGTCGGCTCGGACGGGAGTGAGCTGAGAATACATGCATTAGGAATTGAGAGTTAATACAATGAAACGAATTTCCTTACTTTTTTTTATCTTTTTGTTGACGGTTTCAACGGCTGTTGCCGCTTTAAAATTGCCGGAAAAACCCCGGGCCTGGGTTACCGATTACGCCGGGGTACTTACCGAGCAGCAAAAACATCAATTGAATGCGGTTTTAGACGATTTGGAAAAACGAACTTCCAATCAAATTTTTATCGCTATTTTCAAACGGATTCCGGAAGATTCCTATTTGGAAGATTTTACTAATCGTCTGTTCGAAAAATGGCGGCCGGGTTTGCCCGATAAGAACAACGGTTTGTTAATCACCATTTTTACCGAAGACCACAAAGCCCGAATTGAAGTGGGGTACGGTTTGGAAGATGTCATTACGGATGTACAGGCACGCCATGTGCTGTACAATGAAATGATTCCCTATTTTAAAAAGGGCGATTATTTCGGCGGCCTGGTTCAAGGATTGAAAATTCTCATTCCGGCCGTGGAGGGCAAATACAAAATTCCCGTCAAAAATAAAAAGAAAAACAACGGTTCGGATGCCGTGGACTATTTGTTGATGATTCTGGCCTTCATTTTCTTCTTTGGCATTTTCGGGCGTCGTCGTTCAACCGGTATCGGAACGCGCCGCAGAGGCATGGGCTTTTGGCCCTTTTTTATCGGCGGCTTCGGAGGAGGATTCGGAGGCGGCGGTGACAGCGGCTTCGGCGGTTTTGGCGGCGGTGGCTTTGGCGGAGGGTTCGGCGGACTTTCCGGCGGTGGCGGCGCCAGCGGAAGTTGGTAAATCGGCAATGAAATGGGCAACCGCCGGAAGGCGACGTACCAAATTATTTTACTTTACCACCGTGATCCGGCAGAGCAGCAAGACGAGCGGACGGTTGCAAAATCGGATCGACGAATGAAACAGGGGGAGCAATGAATCCGGCAAAGTTTTTTACGGATGAACAGAAAAAACAAATCGTGGAAGCGATTAAAGAAGCCGAAAACGAGACGAGCGGAGAAATTCGTTTACACATAGAATCCAAATGTAAAGGAGACCCTTTAAAGCGGGCCATTCAGGTTTTTAAAAAGCTGAAAATGCACCGAACGGACTTACGCAATGGGGTTATCATTTATCTGGCCATTGACGATCGCAAGTTTGCCATTTGGGGCGATAAAGGAATCAATGAAAAAGTACCGGAAAATTTTTGGCAGGATGTCAAGGAAGTCATGGCCGAATATTTTAAGAAGAACGAACATACGGCGGGATTGGTAAAAGGGATTTCCATGATCGGAGAAAAATTAAAGGCCTATTTCCCGCACCAGAAAGATGATGTTAATGAATTGTCCGATGATATTTCCATCGGTGATTAAAGCGGGGGGCAACGTTCAATCGCTGAAAACTTCCACAGTATTTTTTAATGAGATTCCTGCTGTGTTGCCCTTGCTATTTAATGTAAAACGGATCCGAAGCCCGCTGGTCTTTGTCCAATAAATCGCCTCCTTGTTTCTTCTTTAGCCAAAAAAGCAAGCGATATTTACCTTCATGAGAGCCGTTACCGATGATTTGCGGGATGGTGAGCTCATGCTTAAAGCGCGCTCCGGCCGGTATGGGGAATGGCTGGCCGTCACCCATGCAATCCAAAGTTAAAACCGTATTCCATTTACCGCCGATTTGCTTTTGAAAATCGAAGCCCGGTTCAGGGCCGCAATTGTCAAGGATTAAATCCATCTCGGTATCGTTGTGAATGGTAAGTTGGGCCTTATCGCCGGGTGCGTAAATGGCTTTGTCCATGACGATGGAAATTTTATTGTAATCGATCACTTTCACTTCCGTGCTTTTGTTTTTACAGGAAGTGATAATAAAACCGAGAATTAACGCGAAAAGGACGTATTTTACAAAAGGTCGTATGAACATCTTTGCTTTCCTTTTTTTGGTTCGTACCGTACGGCAAATTATAAAAAGAGAAGCAAAGGTACAAGTAGATTTTCGTCTCTTTAAGAATTTATTCATTGGCCAATTTTTTGTAATTTACCCAGACGGTCATTTTACAATTGGCCGTATTTAAGATCAGAACGAATGAAAAAAGATGGAAAGGATGCATGTCTTGAATTATTACGAATGGATCGGCTACACAGGCTCGGTATTGGTGGCCGTTTCTCTGATGATGAAAAATATTTACCATTTACGACGTATTAATCTGGTGGGAGCGGCCACGTTTGCTTTTTACGGATATCTGGTTTCTGCCTACCCGGTCGTATTATTGAACGGTTTCATTGCGCTTGTTGATGTGTATTATCTTTGGCACATGAATCGTGAAAAAGAGAGTTTTAGTCTGATGCCTGTATTGGATGCCACGCATCCCTATTTAACCAGGTTTTTGGAATACTATCGCAAGGATATTAAAAAATATTTTCCCGAATTCGATTTTAAGAATTTAGAAGGATTAAAATGTTTTTTCATTTTACGCAACATGATGCCGGTGGGGATTTTTATTTACGAACGTACGCCGCAGGACGAAATTGTCATTAAATTGGATTATGCCATTCCGCACTATCGGGACCACAAAAACGGCAAGTTTTTAATTTACGCCCAGTCCAAATTTTTGCTGGAACGCGGGGTAAAAAAGATGATTGCTTACAGCCGTGTGCCGGCCCATCAACGATATTTGCAAAAAATCGGATTCCAGCGTACGGGTAAGGATACATTCGAATTGCACATTCCCGCGGCGGTTTAGGTCTTTCGGATTCGGGTTCAAGTAGGGATTTACGGGCGGATAAATCGCTAGATCTTTCAGAGTTTTCGAAGGACATGCGGATTACAATTTAATCCATAGTGCGATATTCATGACACGGCCGTCAATGGGCATGTAAATTTCCTTAAAATGGGGCAAGCCGTTTTTGAGTTCCACCATCTTTTCAAACCTACTTTGCCGCTCGTCCAAAGCATTTTCAATATTAAAAATTAAAGAGCATTTCTTAAATATCTTTTCAAACATAAGCCCGAAGATGAAATAGGGGCGGGTACGTTTTCCGTCTTGTAAATATTGATTTCCCGTGTAAAAACCTTCAATGCCGGTTCGCCAGTGTCCTTCTTCTTCGTAAGCGACCGTTACATTTAATTTGTGCTTCGGCGTATTGGGAAGGTTTTCTTGCTTCTGCGCTAAAATGCGCCTGGTATCCACATAGTTGTAATCGACAAAAATTTCCAATTCCCTGGCATTGATAAGTAGATGCGTTTCCGCGCCTTTGGCCAAAATAGGAGTGCGCAATAAAGCGCTGGTCGGATTGGAATCCTTTTGTAAAAATTGGGCCCCTTCAACCCGCGTGGCATAGAAGGCCTGGTTTAAACTGAACGCCCAATCATGTATTAAATAACGATAGGTCAGGTCAAACGAAACATCGCGTGATTTTTCAGCTTGCATTTTAAGCGGAGTTGTAATGCGGTAGGTGTAATAGATATCATCGGGCGCAATATCGCTTAAGACCGGTAAGCTATATCCGAGCCCCGCGGATAAGCGTAATTTAAAATTTTTGTCAGCGTTAAAAAGTAGCGAGACGTTGGGTAACAGAAAAGATTGTTCGTCCCAACGATAATCCCAGCGTAGGCCGCCGTGTAAAATCCAGGCTGTGGTGCAATTCCAATCGTCCTGCACAAAGCCGCTTAGTGTGGTAAAGCGGTAATCGTACATGGACTTAAATGTCTGTTTTTCTTGTTTGAACCGGCGGTGCTGCAAGGAAAGACCGGCAACCCATTTGTGCTTTTTCCATGGACGGAAATAGCTGCCTTCAGCGAAAAGGTAAGATTGCAATCCGTTAAAATAGCTGTTGGGGAAGCTTACGGTTTGTCTGAAATTCTGGGCCATGGTTTTAAGGGCCAACGAACTACTGTCGGCAAATTGCTTTTGGAATAACGCGTTTATTCCAAGGCGTTTTGTAAAATAAGATTCATTGTAAAAATGCCGGGCGCTTTTCCCCTTCGCAAGTGCCTGCATGTCGCCCCCTTGCCGATTCTCAAAAAAGGAATTCAAGCCGATCATTAATGAAGTTGTCGAATTGAAATCGTAAAAAAAGCGCGGATTCACGGTTGCCTGTCTGTATTGGGGAATATCGCTAAAACCGTCATGGTTCACATCAACGGCCGACTGCAAACTTTGACTGACTAAAAAGGTGAGCCCTGCTTTGGCAAATTTGGCTGTGTAAAAAGCTCCGATGTCATTCTTTTTGCGGCTGGTTTGATTCAAAATGAAGTCCCAGTGCGGCTTTAAAGTGGGACGCCGGGATATTAAATTGATGATTCCGGCAATGGCTCCGTTGGCAAAGAGTGTGGAGTAAGAGCCGCGCGTTATTTCCACTTGTTGTAAATCCAGCGGAGGAATTTGCAGCGGACTTAAACCGGAGATCAGACCGCTGAAATCCGGAAATCCGTCTTTCAATATTTGCGTGTAGCGTGCGGGTAATCCTTGCAGGCGGAAACGAATGGCTCCGCTGATGGCCGATGTTTGCCTGGTAATGATGCTGCTGGATTCGCCTAAAAATTTGGAAATGTCACCGGGCTTGATGGCGATTTCTTCATTCACTTCTTCTTTACCCAAAACCTGGATACGAATTGGCGTTTCGGCTAAAACACTGTTGTTTCGTGTGGAAGTTACTACAATCTGGTCGGTAGAATAGGGCGTCGATTCCAATAAAACAACCAGAGGGCTGGTTTTACGTTTCAAGGGGAAAGACAAAGGAATTTTTTTGCTCTCGTAGCCTACGTAGGAAATAATAAGAATGTGGCGCCCATTGGGAATATTTTTTATCTCGGCCATGCCCCGGGTATCGGTTGAAGCACCGATTTGCAGAGAGTCAAAATACACATTAGCTCCGGCCAAAGGTTGGCGATCTTCAGCGCTTTGTACCAAAATACGTAAATGGTTTTGCGCCCAAAGCATTTGAAACGGGAAAAACACAACAATCAAAAATAAATATTTCATTTTTTACCTGATCTGTTAATTGCTTCAACTCATTTTAAAATAGTCGATTCCTGAAGCCATTTCGCTTTCATAAAAAGCCGTTTGGCCATCTCTTTGTCTTTGCACAAAATAAGATCACCGTTGGCTAGAAATTAAGCAATTTTTTGACTAAACAAAAAATAGATG
>CAZHIZ010000133.1:0-9742 GCA_964532875.1 uncultured Caldithrix sp.
ATGATTTTACTAAAAGGAGTATTTAAAATGAAGCATTCCGTCAAAGCACTTAAGTGGGGGTTTTTGCTTGCCATGTTCTTCATTGGCTCGGCTCTGTCTTTTTCCGCTGAACGTATTGTTCGCGGAACGAACGGAACAGAGTATCTGGCCCATGAAGTCATTCTTAAAATCAAACAAAATCCCCAAACCTTTAGCAAGGCCCTTAGCGTTACGGCACAAATCAAGTTCGTTTTAGACCAGAGCGGGGTACAGACGCAGCCCAGTAACATCCAGGCCGTTTTTAAAGTTCGTGCCCAGGCTCTGAACAAAAATTCCGTAACAAACGGGGTTCCGAAGCGGTTGCAGAATATTTATCGTCTGCACTTTAACACGGATGTGGATGTCCAATCCATGGTGCGTAAACTCAATAGCAATCCCGATGTGGTCTACGCCGAACCCAACTATGTGGCACGAATTTGTGTGCAGCCCAATGATTCTCTCTTCGGCAAGCAATGGGATTTAAACAATACCGGCCAATATTTTTTGCCCGATGCCGATATTGACGCACCCGAAGCCTGGGACCTGGAAACCGGAGATACGAGCATTGTCGTCGGGGTGCTGGATACCGGTGTGGACTATTTGCATCCCGATTTGGCTGCGAACATGCTGAACGACGGTTACGATTTTGTTAACGGTGATAATGATCCCATGGATGATAACGGCCACGGAACCCATGTAGCCGGAATTATTGCCGCTGTGGGAAATAACGGTATCGGCATTGCCGGAGTTGCCTGGCATGCGAAGATTCTTCCGATTAAGGTGATGAATTACAAAGGCATGGGTTCTTATAGCGATATTGCCAATGGCATTTTGTACGCTGCGAATCACGGAGCGCAAATTATCAACCTGAGTTTGGGAAGCTATGCCGATTCCTATTTATTAAAAGATGCTTTGGAGACGGCAGCCGGGCAAGCTTTAATTGTAGCCGCTGCCGGTAATGACGGCATTGAATACGATGACTTCGGCCATCCCTTTTATCCGGCGGCATACGATTTTGTTCTGGGTGTCGGCGCGAGCGATGTGCGCAGTAATAACGGCGGTGCGTTCCATGAAGTCCGTGCCTCGTTTTCCAATTACGGCGTTAATGCCGATGTGTACGCTCCGGGTGTTAATATTTTAAGTACGTTCCCCAAGTTTCATCCTTTACGACATACGTACGATCAGTTAAGCGGAACTTCGATGGCCGCTCCTGTGGTCAGTGGTATTGCCGTTCTTCTTAAATCGTACTATCCCGATTGGTCGAACGAATTGATTAAAGGGCAAATTATTAATACGGCCGAACCGTTTAGCGGAGGGAAATGGGTAAATGCTTATAAGGCTTTGGCAAACACTATTGAGCCTAAACTTGAATTTTATTCGGCGACGGTGGTGGATACTCTACCGGGAGATGACGGTGACGGGATCGCCGATGCCGGAGAAACGATTCAGTTAATTCTGGAAATCGAAAATACGTTGGCCCCGGCCAATAATGTTCAGGCCGTCATTCGTCCTCATTCATCTGAAGACACGGCATTTGTAACGATCGAAGATTCCAGCGCCTCAATGGGGAGCTTAAGCGCTTATGCTCATGTTAACAACGAAACCCATCCCTTCCTCATTCACATTAAAAGCCAAACGCCTAATAATCAGGAAGTTTATTTTGACTATCATCTGACGGCCGAGGGCGGTTATGAATTCACAGGTACCTTTCACCTTACGGTTCAAAAGGGTATCGAAGTAGGAGGGGTCCTTTCTGGCGCAACCACTTGGAGTAAAGATTATCTGTATATTGTGAAATCGAATATTTTGGTCCCCGAAGGTGCACAATTGCTAATCGAGCCCGGTACGACCATTCGCTTTGCCAGTAATACCTACATCCGAGTGGACGGTGAATTAAAAGCCATCGGTACGGAAAAAGAACCCATTGTTTTTACGTCCGATGCCAGTGCTCCGCAAGCCGGAGATTATCAGGGTATTAAATTTACGGATAGTGCCGTTGACGCCCAATATGACGCGGCCGGTAAGTATCTTTCCGGATCAACCATTCAATACGCGGAAATAAAATTTGCCGGAGAAACGGAGAATGGTGGGGATGGAGGCGGTATTTTCGTACAAGACGCTTCTCCTTATCTGGCACATAATTATGTCCACGACAACCTGTTCGGCGGGATCGTTTGTATTAACTCTCATTCTTTAGTCGAATACAATACGATTCAGAACAATTTTGGGTCGGGCGGTTTACGCTTACACAGTTTTCACGGAACGGCACGGTACAATGTGATTAAGGGCAATATGAGCGATTATGCCGGCGGTATTTATATCGATTATACAAACGGCACGATCGAATACAATGTGATCTGCGGAAACTCCTCATCCAGCTTAGATGGAGGCGGTGCTCTGCTTATCTCCGGATCTTCGGCGAAAGTGCGCCATAATGTGATTGCCCAAAATAAGAACGAAAATCACCTCGGTGCTGTCTGGTTTGCCTATGACGATGCCTCGCTGTTTGAATATAATACGGTGATTAACAATAACGGAGGGCTTTGTATCGAAGGTTCCAAACCAAGCATTCGTTTTAATAATCTGTTGCATAATAAGCCCTATCAAGCACAACAACATGTGGAATTTTCAGGCTCCCCTTCGTATGATATTCTGGCTACAAATAATTACTGGGGAATAACAAATCCGGATTCGGTGGCTCAATGGGTCTGGGATTTTTACGATGATTTCGATTTGGGAAAGATCAATTGTGATTCTTTGCAACAAGAACCGGTGCGTTCTGCCCCAGGCTTTTTGGAGAATGTTACCTTAGACCCGGCTTCGCCGGTGGGAAGCGAAACGGTAACTTTTAATCTTACTTTTAGCAAACCAATGGATATTTCCGTTAAGCCAACGGTCACCTTTGGTGTGACAGATCCTTTTACCCAACATAAAATTCAAGGTGACTGGTCGGATTCGCTCCATTGGCAGGGTATTTTTAAGGTAACCGTGATGACGGGAGACGGAATCAATTACATTAAAGTATCGGATGCCAAAGATCGCGATGGTTTGCAAATGCCCTCTGACCGTAGATTTTCTTTCGTCATCAATGCTATGCAGGCCTCTTCGCTGGGCTTTTCCGCCGAAGCGAAAAACGGATTCGTTGCCCTAAAATGGGAGGCGCCCGAATTGGATGACTTACTGGGTTACAATTTGTACCGCTACCAGGCGCTAACCGATACGACTTATTCGGATACCATTCAAGTTAACCAAAGCTTAATTGCCGATACCTGTTACGATGATCCCACGATAGAGGGCGGGAAAACCTATTTTTACATGTACACCGCTGTGAGTACGGATTTTAAGGAGAGCAAATTTTCCGCTCCGGTTTCGGTTACGGCCGTTACGGGTCTGGGCTCTCAAAGTTCCTTGCCTAAAAAATTTGCTTTAAAACAAAATTACCCGAACCCGTTCAATCCGAGTACGATCATTGCTTATGCTCTGCCTCGGGCTTGCCACGTGAAATTGGAGATATTCGATATTCTGGGGCGGAAAATAGCAACCCTAATTGACAAGAATCAAGCGGCCGGTCGCTACAAAATTCGCTGGCAGGCAAGGAATGTCAGCAGTGGCATTTATTTTTACAGAATTCATGCGGGGCAGTTCAGCAAAATGCGTAAAATGATTTTACTGCATTAAGATGAAGTCCAAAATTAACGATCGATCAACAAAAAAGGCCGGAATATTACCGGCCTTTTTTTAGCTTTTGGGGTGGAACGGCGAATGGTAGGCGCTGATCATTTCGCCTCCGTCCACGTTGAAAATATTACCCGTAGCCCATAATTCGTCGGAAGTAACCAGAGCCAAAATAAACTTGGCAATATCAAGGGGTTGGGTAAGTCGTTTAAAAGGAATCTGACTGAGAGCCAAATCGATCATGGTTTCATGACCCGGAATTTTGCGCAATGCCGGAGTAAAGGTTACACCGGCCCGAATGGCGTTAACGGTCATTTTAAACGGAGCCAATTCCAGGGCTAATTGACGCACATGCGATTCCAAAGCCGATTTGGCTGCGGAAACCGCGCCGTAATATGGAATAACCCGTACCGAGCCGGAGCTGGTCATGGCAAAAATTTTACATCCCTGTCCCAAAAGATCGGCATGGAATAAGTCCTGAGTCCAGTAAACCAGGCTGTGGGCCATCACATTTAAGGTCATTTCCATTTGTTTTTGAGTAAGGCGCTTGTCAGGATCATGGTGAATGTAGGGGGCAAGGGAACCGAAAGCCAATGAATGTAACACGACTTTGATGCGTTTGTTGCTATCTCCGAAGTGTTCTTTTACGCTTTCAATCACCTGCATGCGATTTTTTTCTGAAGCCGCATTTTTGTTAAAATACAGGGCTTCCACACCGTTTTCTCTAATACGCCGTTTAATTTCTTCAACGCGGGTCAGTCCTTCACCGCGATCCAGATGAATGCCGATTATGTTAAAGCCGGCCTTGGAAAGCTCCAAAGCGGTCGCTTCCCCAAATCCACTGGAAGCGCCCAAAATGAGCGCGTAATCTTTTGCGGGGTCTGGTTGAACGTAAGCCAAAATAGCTCCTCCTGTTTTATTCGAAATTTATTTGTGCAAATGTAACGTTCCGCCCAGAGCGGTTATTCCCGATCAAACCGTAAAAATCTTTTTTTGCTCCAATTGCTGCAATATTTCCTGTCGTTTTTTTTCATAGCCTTTACGGCCCATCAGAGCATAAGTGGCTATTTTTCCTTGTTCCACACCGGGCTGATCAAAGGCATTAATTTCGAGCAGGCCTCCGGCAAAAGCGGTAGCCGCTTCCAGTAAAAAGAAAAAAGCTCCCACGTTTTCAGCCGAAACTCGATCGAACCGGATGGTCAGATTGGGGCGTTCGTTGTTGGTTAGGGCCAGTTCGGTTGCTTTTTTTTCGGCACGCAGTAATTCGCCCAAAGTTTTTCCGGAAAGATAATTAAATTCTTCGATTTGCGGGAAATGATTTTCCAGCGGTTCGTTGCTTTCGAATTGTTCGACCTCCAGAAACGTAAGAACTTTGTCGTTAGGGCCTTCAATGTACAATTGAACCTGGGAATGCTGGTCGGTAGCCCCCAGGGCTTTGACCGGGGTTTGTCCCACTTCGACAATTTCTCCTTTAAGATTGGTGCGTTTGCCCAGGCTTTCGGCCCAGAGTTGCCGGTACCAATCGGCCAGATCGCGCAATTTATTGCTGTAGGGCATCATCACGCTGATGTTTTTATTCTTTTTCATGTAGAGATAATGAATAGCGGCGTACAAAAAAGCCGGGTTTTGCATCAGGTCATCTCGATCGCAGATGTGCGCCATTTGTTGGGCACCTTTTAACAGAGCATCAATATCAATTCCGGCGATGGCCGCCGAAATCAATCCCACGGGAGAAAGAACAGAAAAACGCCCCCCCACATTGGGTGGAATACGAAAACATTTAATGGGATATTGCCGCGCAATTTCATTCAATAATCCGTTTACGGGATCTGTGGTAAACAACAGGTTCTTGTAGAAATTTTCTCCGAGTTCGTTTTGTAAATATTTCATGAAATAGAGCATGGTGGCCGCCGTTTCGGCTGTGGCTCCCGATTTGGAAACGACATGAAACAATGTTTTGGAAACGTCAATCTGTTTGAGTAAGTCATGAATCCAATCCGGATCTACATTGTCCGGGAAAAACATTTTGGGTGTGTGGGAAAAATTGTAGTAAGAATCCAGTAAAGAGGTTTGCAAAGCAATGGGGCCCAATGCGGAACCGCCGATGCCGATGTGCACGTAGTAATCAAAACGTTTTCGCGCGCCTGTAGCATATATTTTTATTTCGGAAACCGTCTCTTTTTGAAAGGGCAACTGGTAGAAGCCCAAAACTTCTTCTTGGGCCTTGCGGCGCAAGTCTTCCAGAACCGTTTGTCCTTTTTCTTTTAAAGCTTCAATTTCCGAAATCGTTAGTCCGTGCCGTGTTCCAACGTTTTCTGCAACCACATTCGAATAATCCAAAGCAATAGCCATGATACCCTCGTCAATTTAGTCTTACCAATAGCCTGAATATACGGTGAGAAATAAAAATGCCCAAGTGAAAAATCACCCGGGCATTGTAATTTCAATAATTTCAAACAATTATCCTTTTAGTTCGACATCCTCTTTCTCATCCTTTTTGCGGCCGATTTCTGTAAACGAAAGTTCATGTTTGTTTTTCATTTTGATTTGAATAATACTACCGTCGCTGAAAGTTCCCTTAATCAGTTCATCGGCAATGGGGTCTTCGATGTATTTTTGGATGGCCCGCCGCAACGGCCGCGCTCCGTACAGGGGATCAAAACCATGCTCGGCGATGAATTTTTTGGCGCCTTCGGTAAGTTGGAATTCGATCTTGCGTTCGTCCAGTTTGCGCACCAAATCTTTTAAAGCTAACTCGACGATTTTCAAGGCGTCGGATTGCGAGAATTGCCGGAAATAAACAATATCGTCCAGGCGATTCAAAAATTCCGGATTAAAGGCGCGTTTCAATTCGCCTTCGATTTTCGTCTTGATCCGTTCAAAGTTATCATCGTTTTCTTCATTGGCAAATCCGAATCGATTGGCGTTCCTTAAATCCTTTACACCGATGTTGGATGTCATGATGATAATCGTGTTTTTGAAATCGACTTTGTGGCCTAGCGAATCGGTCAGCATGCCGTCATCCATGACCTGTAAAAGGATATTGAAAATATCCGGATGTGCCTTTTCGATTTCGTCAAAAAGAATGACCGAATACGGATGGCGCCTTACTTGTTCGGTTAAAATGCCGCCTTCTTCGTAACCCACATATCCCGGAGGAGAACCGATTAAGCGCGAGACATTAAATTTCTCCATATATTCACTCATATCCACGCGAATCAACGTATTGGGGCTTTCGAACAGGTATTGCGCCAATTCTTTGGCCAAATAGGTTTTTCCAACCCCTGTCGGTCCCAAAAAGAGGAAAGAACCGATGGGACGGTTAGGATCTTTTAATCCGGCCCGGGCGCGACGAATGGCTCTGGTAATGGTTTTGATGGCCGGGTCTTGACCGACAACGCGTTTTTTCAGTTCCTTTTCCATGTTAATGAGCTTTTCTGATTCGCTCAAAGCGATGCGGTGTGTGGGAATGCCGGTCATCATGGACACAACATCGGCGATGTCCTGCTCGGTTACGGTAGCAACCCGATTGTCTTCGGATTGTTCCCATTCCATGCGTGCCCGTTCCAATTTATCAATCAAAGTATGTTCCAGGTCTCGCAATTTGGCCGCCCGCTCGAAGTCTTGCAGTTTTGCCAGCGATTCTTTTTCCACGCGAATGCGTTCGATTTCTTCTTCCAGATCCAAAATTTCCTGCGGAACAACCAAATTGGCCAGATGCACTCGCGAACCGGCTTCATCCAAAACGTCAATAGCTTTGTCCGGGAAGAACTTATCGGTAATGTATCGTTCACAAAGTTTAATGATGGCTTGAATCGCTTCGTCGGTGTACACCACATGGTGATGTTTTTCGTAGCGATCTTTAACCGAATTTAGAATTTCAAGCGTTTCTTCCGGGCTGGTCGGTTCCACCATTACCTTTTGAAAACGGCGTTCCAATGCACCGTCTTTCTCTATGTACATGCGATATTCGTCAAGAGTCGTCGCTCCGATGCATTGCAGTTCACCGCGGGCCAAGGCCGGTTTGAACATATTGGAAGCATCCAGTGAGCCGGAAGCGCCGCCCGCACCGACGATGGTGTGTAACTCGTCGATGAAAAGAATGACGTCATCGGCCTTCTCCAGCTCGGTCATGATGGCCTTCATGCGCTCTTCAAACTGGCCGCGGTATTTGGTTCCGGCTACGATGGAACCCATGTCTAGGGCAACCACGCGTTTGTTGTGCAGAACCCGCGGCACTTTCTTTTCAATAATGCGCAAGCTAAGGCCCTCGGCAATTGCCGTTTTTCCAACGCCCGGTTCTCCGATGAGCACCGGATTATTCTTTTTACGACGCGCCAGAATTTGCGCCACGCGTTGAATTTCCTGATCGCGCCCGATAATCGGGTCCAGCTTGCCTTCAATAGCCAACTGGGTTAAATCACGTCCAAAGTGATCCAGGGCCGGGGTCTTAATCTTTTTCGGCGGCTGCTTGGGCAGCGGTGTGGAAGGCCTGCCGGAAAGGATGTTTTCCAATTCCGTGTAGCAAGCCGTATAGTCCACATTAAAAGTTAACAGAATTTGTGCCGCCAAACTGTCTTTTTCTTTTAATATGGAGAGCAACAGATGCTCCGTACCGACCACATCGTTTTTAAAATTTTTGGCCTCGATGTAAGTCATTTTCAAGGCTTTTTCAGCCCGTTTCGAAAGGGGCAAATTACCGATAGTCATCGTGCCGCCGGAAGGAGCGGTGGCATCTTCGATGGCTTTCTTTAATTTGGAAAGATCAACGCCCAAGTTAATTAAAATTTTTACGGCGATGCCTTCCCCTTCTTTAATAATTCCGAGTAAAAGGTGCTCGGTGCCTATATAGTCATGTCCAAGCCGCATTGCTTCTTCTTTTGAGAAACGAATTACTTTAGAGACACGGCTCGTAAAATTGTTCTTCATTTACATCCCTACATGTTAAGATTGACATACACATTTTTCAATTTAGTTTAACAAGGCCATACTGTCAAGTAATTGAACATCGCATCACTTCAATATATTTCCGCTTAGCTGACCTTGACAATTAAATTTTATGTACCTAAACTCCATTTTGTTCCAAGTTTATTAAACAAAGGTGGTGCATTATGAAACACAGAACCTTTATGATTCTCTTCCTCTTGAGCTTATTTCCGTTATCGGTCTATTCACAAAATATTGAAGCACTGAAGTCGATTTCGATCATTGATTGTCCAACGGCCGCGACTATGGAGCGCGGAAGCTTTATGGGTATTTTACAGGCTTATGGCGAAGGGGGATTGTTGGGTTATTTGGAAGTCGGCTTAACTAACCGCATGATGTTTGGTATTTCGTACGGTGGAAAAAACATCATAGGAAGCGGAGCAATTGATTGGAATCCGGTGGTTGGGGTTAATGTCCGTTATCGGGTAATTGATGAGGCTCTGGCGTTCCCGGCTATTGCCATAGGGTATGACGGCCAGGGGCATGGTGCATATCTCGATTCGCTTAAACGTTACGTGGAAAAATCCAAGGGACTGTATGTTACGGCCAGTAAAAGTTTTACTTTTTTAGGGCCATGGGCAGTGCACGGAGGCATAAATTACAGTTTTGAGCGAGCCGATAACGACAAGGACCTTAACGGATTTATCGGCCTGGAAAAAAGTTTAAACGACGAATTGAGTATTTTTGCCGAGTATGATTTGGGAATGAATGATAATACGGGGCGAAGTATTGGGGATGGTAAAGGATACTTGAATGCAGCGGTGAAATGGACTTTTCAGAAAAAATTACAAATCGATTTTCTGTGGAAGAATATTTTAAAAAATAATTCGATGATAAAGGGATCAAGTCGAGAGATACGCATAAGCTATGTTGAATATTTTTAAATAGTTGCAATTAAATGGAACTAAAAGAAAAAAAATTTGTATTATAGATGCTTATTTATTTATATTAGCAGCCCTGCTGAAAAATAAGCGGTTGGTTGTTTGAAAAAAAAGATGTCAAAGCATTAAAAAAACATTTGACAATAATAGCAAGAAGTGATTAAATTAGAAGACGCATTTGA
>CAZHIZ010000134.1:0-9694 GCA_964532875.1 uncultured Caldithrix sp.
GGGATCATTTTCCAATTCCCATTAAACGGCCCCAATCTTTCATCTCACATTTTCCTGTTCCATTTTTGTTCAGAAAATAAAACAAATTTTGTCTACAGCATCCCAAAATGTCGCTGTCATCTTGCTTTTTATTGTTGCTTTTCGTTAATTTATTTCAGACCTCTTAATGGATTAAAAACAGATCAAATGGATTTTAACGTGTAGTTTAAGCCTTCTTCAAAAAGGACGGTTATTTGCCGTGAAAAAAATTGTTATTCTGGGAGCAACCGGCTTTATCGGTCGCCATTTGGTACGTACCTTCAGGGCACAAAAGTTTCACGTTGTCACAGTAACGCGCGATGCGCAAAAAGCCCGCCAACTTTTTGGACCGCTGGTGAAATGCTTACCATTTATGATGAACGATCCATCTAATTGGGCGGAAGAACTACTGGTGGCGGATGCTCTGATCAATCTCATCGGTGAAAATATCAGTAGCCATTATTGGACGGCTTCCTACCGTGAAAAATTAAAACGCAGCCGTATCGAATCCGTGCAAACCGTTTTTAAAGCCCTACAAACGATAAATGTTAAAAGCGTTACGTACCTGCAGGCCTCGGCCGTGGGTTATTACGGCAACACGCAGGTTCCCGTTGACGAACAGGGGAGAGCAGGAAACGATTTTTTAGCGCGATTAACCGCCGATTGGGAACAGGCTTCCGATCCCATTGCCCAATTGGGAAATCGGCGCATTCTGATGCGCTTCGGTTTGGTTTTGGGGCGCGACGGAGGCGCTTTTCCTAAAATGGTAAAACCGTATCGTTGGTTTTTAGGAGCCCTTATCGGGAACGGCAAGCAGGGGTTTTCCTGGATGCACATCGACGATGTGGCGCGGGCCATTCAGTTTCTTTTGGATGATACAGAAGCGCAAGGCGTTTTTAATTTTACCTCTCCCAATCCGGTAAGTCAAAAGGAGTGGCATCGAACTCTAACCCGTTTACTGCATCGGCCTTCGGTTTGGCGCGTACCGGCCTGGCTGATTCGGATTGTTTTGGGTGAGATGGGGCAATGCCTTCTTTTGAACGGGCAATATGCCCTGCCGGCCGCCTTAACCCGGCACGGTTTTCAATTCCGCTTCACGCAATTGGAAACGGCTTTGCAAGATTTACTGAACACAAAATCGCCTTGATTTTAGGAGAAAAAAGGAATGATTTCTAAAATCTTTTCGGCTGCACTCATGGGCATCGATGCTTATCCCGTGGAAGTGGAAACGAATATGGAGCGTGGTTCTCCTTATTTTAGTATAGTGGGCTTGCCGGATAATGCCGTCAAGGAAAGTCGGGAACGGGTTGTGGCGGCCATCCGCAATTCCGGCTATCCCTTTGTTTATCAACGCCGGATTATTGTGAATTTGGCTCCGGCCGATATCAAGAAAGAAGGCTCCGCCTACGATCTGCCCATTGCTATCGGAATTCTGGCGGCTTCAGGAGAAATTGACCCGCTGGCAACGAACGGATTTATGATTTTGGGGGAATTGGCTCTGGACGGCTCCTTGCGTCCCATTCACGGCAGCCTGTCCATTGCGATTAAAGCCAATGAGATGAAACTGAAAGGATTGATTCTTCCGGAAGAAAACGCGCGCGAAGCGGCCATGGGTAGTCCGAAGACACGCATTTATCCCATGGGCCACCTGACCGATGTGGTTAATTTCCTGAACCATGCCAACGCCATCGAACCCTTTTCCGTAGACATTCATCAAATATTTGCTCAGGAGAGTAAATCCCCATTGGATTTAAGCGATGTCAAAGGGCAGGAACATGTGAAACGGGCCATGGAAGTGGCGGCCGCCGGGGGCCATAACATGATCATGATCGGTCCGCCGGGTTCCGGCAAAACCATGCTGGCGCGGCGTTTTCCCACGATTTTACCACTCATGTCTTTGGAAGAAGCGATTGAAACAACCAAAATTCATTCCGTCGCCGGATTGTTACCGCCGGACCACGGATTGGTTGGTGTTCGCCCTTTCCGTTCGCCGCACCACACCATTTCCGATGTGGCTTTAATCGGTGGGGGCCGTTTTCCAAGACCGGGTGAAGTTAGTTTGGCTCATCACGGTGTGTTGTTTTTAGATGAATTGCCCGAATTCAAAAAGAATGTTTTAGAAGTTTTACGTCAGCCCATGGAAGACGGCAAAGTGTCCATTGCCCGTGCTTCGTCTTCGCTTACCTTTCCGGCTAAATTTATGCTGGTGGCAGCCATGAATCCTTGCCCGTGCGGCTATTATGGCGACCCGAATCATGCTTGCTCTTGCACCATTCCGCAAATCCAACGCTACCGTTCCCGTATTTCCGGACCATTATTGGATCGTATCGATATTCATGTGGAAGTACCCGCCGTGAAATTTAAGGAATTGACTTCCGAACGTTCCGGTGAGCCATCCGCCGTGGTGCGCGAACGGGTGCAGCGGGCTCGTGAGATTCAGCTCAAACGATTTGCCCGGGAAAAGCACATTTTTTCCAATGCACACATGGAATCGGCACAAATCCGTAAGTATTGTCGCATTTCGGAAGAAGGCAAACAATTGCTGAATATGGCCATAAAACAGGTGGGCTTATCGGCCCGGGCCTATGATCGGATTTTAAAAGTAGCCCGAACCATTGCCGATTTGGAAGGCAGTGAACCGATTTTACCGGCCCATTTAAGCGAAGCCATTCAATACCGCAGTTTGGATCGGGATGCTTTTTGATTTCATTTGGGGGGAGAATTAGTTGCATGGAAAAAATGGTTAAATGGGAAAGAACACTGCAGTAGCGGGATTTTGAATTCATCGAAAGCCGAAAAAAGTACCCGTTTTTGGTTGAAAGTTAGGGGTAAAGGAAGTGGCCCGATTATTGACAGACTCTGCGGTGACCTGCTGGATTTGCGCGCGCCTTGTTAAAGATCGCAAAAAATGGTGCTTGAAATCAAGGATAACAAAAAAAAAGGGCAAACACTTAGCATACTTTTTACCCAATAACGCTTACTTCTATTTGAAGGATTTGCTCGGTTAATCTTCTAAAAAAATGTACACATCGTCCGATCTTTTGCATCGAATCAATAAAACAATTTAAATGAGGAATGCACCATGAAAGCGATGATCTTAAATCAAATTACGGATTTACGTGTTAATAAGGAACCCTTGCAATTGGTGGATTTACCCCGGCCGCATCCGGCGGATGATGAAGTTTTGTTGGAAGTTTCCACCTGCGGCGTTTGTCACACCGAATTGGATGAAATCGAAGGCCGGACGCCACCTTCGCGCTTTCCCATGGTTTTGGGACATCAGGTCGTGGGCCGGGTGGTGGAAAAAGGAGCTTTGGTAAAGAATTTGCAAATAGGCGATCGTGTGGGCGTACCGTGGCTTTATGCCTCATGCGGCCATTGTGAATTTTGTTTACGTGGCGAAGAGAACTTGTGTCCCGAATTCAAAGCTACGGGTCGCGATGCTTTTGGCGGATATGCAGAGTACATGACGGTGAAGGAAAGATTTGCCCATCCCATTCCGGAAATTTTCAGCGACGAAGAAGCCGCGCCTTTGTTGTGTGCCGGTGCCGTCGGCTATCGTTCCTTACGTTTAACGAACTTGCAGAACGGTCAACGTCTGGGGCTGACCGGCTTCGGTGCTTCGGGACATTTAGTGCTGCAAATGGTTAAACACAAATATCCCGATTCCAAAATTTATGTTTTTGCCCGCAGTGCCGGTGAACGGGAATTTGCCAAAGAACTGGGTGCCGTTTGGGCTGGAGACACAACGGACGAACCACCTGAAAAATTACACGCCATCATTGATACCACACCTGTTTGGAAACCCGTGGTGGAAGCCATGAAAAATTTACTGCCCGGCGGGCGATTGGTAATAAATGCCATTCGTAAAGAAGACCTGGATAAAGAATATTTACTGAAGCTGCAGTACGAAGAGCATTTGTGGATGGAAAAAGAAATCAAGAGCGTGGCCAATGTAGCTTTGATTGATGTACGGGAATTTTTACAGTTAGCCGCCGAAATACCGATTAAACCGGAAGTTCAAACTTTCCCTTTGGAAGAAGCCAATAAAGCCTTGATTGAATTAAAAGAACGCAAAATCCGTGGTGCCAAGGTGTTGATTGTGAAGAATCGATGACTATCATCAGTAGCCCAATTTTGGATCCGTTTTTCGGTAAGAGTCGAAAGTGAAGGGTAGCGGTGCCAGCGGCTGGGCAAAGTTAAGCGGGCCTGCACGGTAGGCCAGGCCCGAATATTGATTATTGACAGACTCTCCGGATATTGCTCTGATCTGCGTGAAATCTTGCTGATTAAATAACAGGAAAGCGTTTCCGAAAGTTGCGGCTAATGATAAAAATAGGCAAAATGGCAATCAGGTGCTTCACTAAACGGGTGTTGGAAAGAAAAAGGATACGGAGGCTTGTAAAAAAATTACGGTTTCAAATTCTTACGCCTCTGCTGTCATTTGGTTTTTGACGAGTTAAAAATACGGCCTGTTGCCCTTGACTCTTTACTTTTAACAAATAACGTGTACCGATTTGGTGGAATGGCCTCCGGGCCGTACGCAGCCAGATATTTAATTCGAAACTTTTTAAATACTTTCTTTTGCCCTTCTTTTTTAGCCTTTCACAATTTCAAAAAAAATCCAATTTATTTATTGCAAAATGAACTTATGTTCATTATATTGCGTTTAACGAAATGAACATAAGTTCAAATAAGGGAAAGGAAGCCATGCGCGGGCCGTACCGAAAACGAATGATTCTGCAGCCGCCGCCCATTAAAAGTTTTAAACCCAGCGGTGTGCCGCAACGGGCGTTGGAAACCGTCATCCTTCAGGTCGACGAATACGAAGCGATTCGTTTGGCCGATTATTTGGGGCTGGAGCATCAGGCAGCGGCGGAGCAAATGCACATTTCTCGTCCGACTTTTACGCGTTTAATCGAAAGGGCACGACATAAAGTGGCCGACGCGCTGGTTGAAGGCAAGGCATTGCTTATTGAAGGAGGAAACGTGGACTTTATTAATGCCCTGGGGCAATGCCATGATTGCGGTGAAACGTTTCCTTTAGAAAGAAATCAACCGTTAAATCGTTGCCCGGATTGCGGTTCTGAAAATATTGAAGATTTGAGCGGGCGTTACATTCCACCCCGTTCAGGGCGAGGCAGACACGGTTACGGAAGGAAAGGGCGTTAAGATGAAAATTGCAGTAGCCAGCGGTAAAGGAGGTACCGGCAAAACCTTGATCGCCACCAATTTGGCTAATGTGGCCTTAAAAAAAGGGAATGTTGCTCTTTACGATCTGGATGTGGAAGAACCCAACGATCATCTCTTTTTCAAATCCGTTAACATGCAAAAACAGGCGGTGGAGAAAATGATTCCAGTGGTGGATGAGACCATTTGCGAATTAAACGGCGTGTGCAGTCAAGTTTGTGAGTACCATGCCATTATTCAATTGGCCGATCAGGTGCTGGTATTTCCAGAATTATGTCACAGTTGTTACGGTTGTCTGGAAATGTGTCCCAGTAAAGCCATTTCCGAAGGTAAAAAAGAAATAGGGGTTATCGAATACGGAACACAGGGGAATTTACAACTTATCGGCGGGTTGTTAAAAGTCGGGGAATCAGCCACAACGGCTTTGATTCGTGATACGAAGAAAGTTAGCGTAAAAGAAAGTACGCTTCATATTTACGATGCGCCGCCCGGAACCTCCTGCCCGGTAATCGAAGCGGTGAAAGAGGTGGATTACGTGCTTTTGGTCGGTGAACCCACGCCGTTCGGCCTGCACGATTTGCATTTGCTGGCTCAGGTGTTACAGGAAATGCACAAACCTTTCGGCGTTGTCATCAATAAAGCGGTCGGCGGTAATACACGTTTGGAAGATTATTGTTCCGAGCATGAGCTTGAGATTTTAGCCCGCATTCCGCTGCGCAGTGATATTGCCGGAAATTATGCCAAAAGTATTTTGATTACGGAAGTATCGAACGAAATGCACGATTTGTTTGCAAACCTATTGGAGACGGTGACTCAAAAAGTTCGCGAGGCTGCCCTATGAAAGAAATTGTCGTCATGAGCGGAAAAGGAGGAACGGGAAAAACCTCGGTAACAGCGGCTTTGGCTGCTCTGGCCGGAGCGGAAGCCGTCATGGCCGATTGTGATGTGGACGCGGCAAATTTGCATCTTCTTTTGCAACCGCAAATCGAGAGTGAAGAAGATTTTTACAGTGGCAAAAAGGCCATCATCGATTACGATGTGTGCACTGATTGCGGTATTTGTGAAGAAAAATGCGCCTTTGAAGCCATTCACTGGCAAGACGGGCGGGTGGTGATTGATGATGTGAGCTGCGAAGGTTGCGCGGTTTGTTTCCATTTGTGCCCGGTGGAGGCCATTCGTATGGAAGAAAATTTGGCCGGAAAATGGTATCGGGCTCAATCTCGTTTTGGTAATCCCTTTGTGTTTGCCCATTTGGGTTTAGGGCAAGAAAATTCGGGAAAGTTGGTTACAAAAGTCAAACAGGAAGCCCGACAATTGGCCGAAGAATTACAGCGTCCCTTTATTTTTGTGGACGGCCCGCCCGGAGTCGGATGTCCGGTCATCTCATCGCTGAGTAATGCGGATCATATTTTGATCGTGACTGAGGCCAGTGCCTCGGGATTGCACGATTTGCGTCGTCTGGTGGAGTTAATCGAATATTTTAAATTGACCGCTTCGTGCGTGATTAACAAGAGCGATTTAAACGAAGAAAGCGATCGGGTTATTAGCGAATTTTGCAAGGAACATGATATTCCGGTTATTGCGCGCATTCCCTTTCATCCGGCATTTTACGAAACGCTGGAGCAGGGCAAAACCTTAATTGAAAGTCCGTATCCGGACATTCGGAAAAAAATAGAAACGATTTATGCCCATTTAACACAAGGAGAAAACGAAAAATGAAAGTAGCATTTACGGCACAAGGTAACAGTTGGTACGAAAAAGTTGATCTTCGTTTTGGCCGCGCCAAAGGTTTTTTCATCGTCGATACCGAATCCGAACAAACGGAATATTTGGATAATACGGTGAATCTGGAAGCGGCTCACGGTGCGGGCACCAGTGCTGCGCAAAATGTAATCAACAGCGGAGTACAGGCTTTGGTTACCGGTTCCGTGGGACCCAAAGCAGGCTCGGTTTTAAAAGCAGCCGGTATTAAAGTGTACACTGTAGAAGGCGGCACGACTTTAAAGGAAGCCTATGAGCGTTTTAAACAGGGAAAATTAAAAGAGCAGGCTGTTTAAATAAACCATTACAAAGTGAATATTAAAAACGTTAACCAACAAATGGTTTAACCGTTTAACCATCAAAAGGAGGATTGAATCATGCCTTGGGGAGATCGTACCGGTCCTGCCGGTTTAGGACCAAGAACAGGACGCGGACTGGGTTACTGCAACGGCTACAATCAGCCCGGCTATGTAACCAGTCCCGGATTTGGCCGCGGATACGGCCGTGGATTCGGCTTCGGGCGCGGAGCCTGGGGCTGGGGACGCGGCGCTTATGGTTGGGGCCGTGGTTGGGCCGCCTGGAACTGGCCTAGTCCACCGGCACCGGCAAACACAAGCCAAACTCAAACAGCGGCTTCGACGGTCAACGAGCGGGAATTATCCGACATGAAAAACGAATTAAACAGTCTGAAGTCGGCCGTAGAAGGATTGCTAAACCGGATCAGTGCCTTGACCAGCAGAAGTGAAGAATCGGAAAACGAGTAAGCGCAACGGACTGAAATTCTCTTGGCGGAAAACCCGGGGAGAGGGAAGCGGGAGATTTTTCTCCTGTAGTAACAGGGAATTCCCAGCTCTTACATCTTTGGCGGAATCCGGCCACCGCCGGACAAGTTCCAAGTTCCTGCTTCCCCTCTCCCTTGGTTTTTCATAAAATTAAAAGGGAATTTTGATCGCTTTACTCTAAAGGGAATTACGGTAAAATTTTGCGGACGTCCAAAAATATTAACCTGTAAAGTTCTGCAAAATGCACAAACAGGTCATTTCGAATCCCGATTTTCGGGAAGAGAAATCTTCTAATTTCAAAAAACAATAGATTTCTCATTGTCCCGATTTTCGGGTCTCCTTGAAATGACGCAAAACTTTACATTTTGCAGAACTCTAATTTACATGTAAACTTCTGCAAAATTAACCTGTGGCTGTCATTCTGAGGAGCGAAACGACGAAGAATCCCCTGTTTTTATTTAACTTATGAGATTCTTCGCTTCGCTCAGAATGACAAATAATGTAATTTTGCAGAAGTCTATAATTTACATGAGAAAAGGAGGTTAAAAATGATTGCTGGCGGAAGAGGTCAGGGCGGCGGCGGATTTGGCCGCGGCCAGGGACGCGGAGGCCGTTATGCCGGAAATCGCGGTGGTTTAGGACCGGCCGGGAACTGCGTTTGTCCTTCATGCGGTTACAAAGTTCAAAAAACGCCGGGTGTACCGTGCAATCAGGTCAAATGTCCCAAATGCGGGACTTTGATGGTGCGCGAGATGTAATGGTTTCTAATAATGCCGTATCTTAACGGCTTTTCCAAATTTGAATTAAAACAGGGGAGTTCGCTATGAATGCATCCGATGATCCGATTAAATTAGGGATCATCATTTGCGATCGGTACCGGAATTGTGCCGGTGGCAAGTGTTTACGTGCCCTGCAGAACCGACAGGGCGCATTTGCGCGCTACAAAGGTCGGGAAGTGGAATTGGTCGGTTACACTACCTGCGGCGGTTGTCCCGGAGGGAATGTGGAATATGCTCCGGCCGAAATGAAAAAGAACGGTGCTACGATCATTCATCTTGCCACCGGCCTGATTGTGGGCTATCCTCCGTGTCCCTATCTGTTCCATTTTAAAGAATTCATCGAGACAAACTACGGAATGGAAGTAGTGATCGGAACCCATCCTATTCCGGAAAGTTATTATCAAAACCATAAAAAAATGGGTACCTGGCTCAATGTTAGGTGGAAGGATATTTTAGTACCCGAAATGATCGATGAAACCGTTCGAAGCCAATACAGTTAAGGAATCGTCAGGCAAAATAAGGAGGAATCGCAATGAGCGTACCGAGGAACCAGGCCATGGGTAGCGGCGGATATTGTATTTGTCCCAAATGTGACTATCGCGCTCCGCATCAAAGGGGCATTCCCTGTCAGGAGCAACGCTGTCCTCATTGCGGCGCCAAGTTGATGCGTGAGGGCAGCTATCATCATCAATTGCTATTGGAAAAGCGGCGTAAAAAAGCCGAACAAAACAAAGGGTGATGATGATGCCGCGTATCGCACCGTTTGAACGGCATTTACCGGAATATGAACAATGGTTTGTGCGTAATCATTTTGCCTATCGTTCGGAGTTGGCGGCCATTCGTTCTTTTGTCTCGTCGGGAGAAAAAGGCGTGGAAATCGGGGTAGGCAGCGCCCTGTTTGCTCAACCGTTAGGTATTCCCTACGGCATAGAGCCCTCGCCGAAAATGGCGGCCCTGGCTCGAAAAAGAGGCGTTAAGGTCATTCGCGGCATCGGTGAACAACTCCCTTTGCGCAGTGCGTACTTCGACTTTGCCTTGATGGTAACCACTGTTTGTTTTTTGAATGATGTACGGACAGCTTTTAAGGAAACCCGGCGTATTCTCAAAACGGGTGGCCGCATTGTTATTGGATTTATCGATCGTAATTCACCGATCGGCAAGGAA
>CAZHIZ010000135.1:0-9523 GCA_964532875.1 uncultured Caldithrix sp.
TTAGCGGATGTACATTTGACATCCATTCGGGTATTAAAGTCATTTTAAATTTCCTTTATTTTGTTTTACTTTTTCATTTACAAAGCATCGCCGTTAATAGCGCCAGTGCGGATTTTAACGACTTTTTCAACAGGGGTTACGTAAATAATACCGTCGCCCTGTTCACCGGTATAGGCTGCTTTACGCAATACCGATATGATTCGATCGACCTGTTCGGCTTTGCAGACCAATTCCAATTTGGCGATGTTCGAATACTTTTTCACCATTTCGATGGAAAAACTGGCTTCGTCGTCATCCGCCAAATGCTTACCGATGCCCATGACAAAGGAAATGGTGTAATCGCTTACCCCGTTTTCCTGCAAAGCATCCGTTATTTTTTCGGCCTGAAAAGTGCGAAAAAAAGTTTTGATCTCTTTCATGGTCTTCCCTTTAATTTTATTACGCTCTTAACTCAAAAGGTCTTTTTTCATGCGTTCGTATTCCGCTTTGGAAATTTCACCGCGAGCATAGCGTTGTTTTAGGATTCCCAAGGCATCGTCTTCACCACGGTAGCCGTTTTCTTCGTTAAAGCGATTTGGGCCGCTGCGCCCGTTACTGAACATCGTGTAAGCTCCCCAACCGATCAGCAATAAAGCTAAAAGCCAAAAGATGGATCCAAATCCCATTCCTGTCATCATTTTTGTTTCTCCTTATTTTAATGTGTTATCTTTAGTGTAACATAAGGCAAGAGACGTGCCACAATTCCAAAACATCACATAATTTACTATTTTATATGGTGTTAGTTATTTTTAGCCAATGCGGAGAGAAATATTTTTTTAAAGAATATTCAACAAAAATGCCGTTAAGTTGTAGAATAGTGTACAATCTTAAATTATTTTTTTAATGGAAAGAAAACCGGAAAGGCGGATTCGGCAGCATTCGGATGCCGGGAATGTGCTGCAGGGGGGACGTTTGCAGGATTACAAAAGATAAGTGAACAAAAAAATCATCATTGCCGGGTTTCCATAGTAAAGATAATTTATCCGCTTCTCTTAAAGAATTAAAAACTAACAACCTTTGTTTAAGACGATTTTTGTGGAGAAGACGACTCACAATCCGGGCAAAAAGTCTCCGCCCCGTCTCCGTGGCAGGACATCTTTTTATTTTTCGCCAAAGAGATAAAAAATTTAACTAACTTAAATGCAATAAATCCGAGAATGAAAGAAACAATCACTAACACCAAGATAGTGTTTAGGATATGGCTCATGGTTTTTTCCTTTTAAATTAGGCGGGCGGGACAAAAAACGTTTAAATCTTTTGCCCCGCCCTGGTATAGGCCCGTTAAAAAGCCCAACTTTGTAAAATATGCGTTAAAATATTCTTTACAATCCTTCCAGCCTTCCAGCCTTCAAGGCAAGAAAAATGGTATTATTTTTTAACCTTCAAGAACTTGGCATTAATTGCCACGATGACCGTACTAAGCGACATGAGCACGGCGCCCATGGCCGGACTTAAAATGATGCCGTAGCTGTACAACACACCGGCGGCCAAAGGAATGGCAAAGGCGTTGTAGCCGGTAGCCCAGGCTAAATTCTGTACCATTTTGCGATAGGTGGCTTTGGCCAAACCGACAACCGAGGCCACGTCCAGCGGATTACTACGCACCAAAACGATATCGGCCGTTTCCACGGCAACATCCGTTCCGGCACCGATGGCAATGCCCACATCTGCCTGAGCCAGAGCCGGCGCATCATTTACACCGTCGCCGGTCATGGCAACCGTTAATCCGCGCGCCTGCACCTCTTTAACTTTTTCGGCTTTTTCATGGGGCAATACTTCCGCAAAAAACTCGTCCAAACCCAGCTCGTCCGAAACCCATTGAGCCACTTTTTTATTATCGCCGGTCAGCATCATGGTACGAATGCCCATCTCCTTAAAGCGCTTAATGGCTTCTTTTGATTCGGGTCGAATGATATCGGCCAAAGCGATGGCGCCGCCGATTTGCCCGTCGATTAAAACAAAAATAACGGTCTTGCCTTGCGCACTAAGTAAATCGATGCGCTCGTCGTTGACGGTTAAATTGTGCTCGCGTAAATATCCGGGACTGACTACCAGAATTTCTTGTCCGTCAACTTTACCTTTGGCTCCTTTACCGGGGATGGCTAAAAATTCACTTACCTGAGGAAACTCGGGAACCGATTTAACAATTCCCTGTGCGATAGGATGTTCCGAATGGGCTTCCACGGCGGCGGCTTTCTTTAGTAATTCGTCTTCCGTAAGACCATTTTCGAAAATAATGGTATCGGTTACACCGAAGCTACCCAATGTTAACGTACCGGTTTTGTCAAAAATCACCGCTTTCAGGTTACGCGCCTGCTCGAAGGCCGCGCGGTCGCGGATCAACAAACCGTTTCGCGCCGAAATAGCGGTGGAGACGGCAACCACCAGAGGAACAGCCAGACCTAAAGCATGGGGGCAGGTAATAACCATTACGGTCACCGTGCGTTCCAGAGCAAAAGCCAAACTTTGGTGCATAACGGCCAACCAAACAAACATGGTTATTGCTCCGGCGCCAATGGCGATGAGCGTCAACCAAAATGCGGCGCGATTGGCCAGATCTTGCGTTTTCGATTTACTCTCCTGAGCCTGACGCACCAATTCGATGACCTGCGAAAGAAAGGAATCCTTCCCCGTCTTCTCCACTACAATCGTTAACGAACCTTCACCGTTTATGGCCCCGCCGATAACAGGATCCCCTGTTTTCTTAGCCACGGGTTTCGATTCTCCGGTTAACATGGCTTCGTTCACCGAAGATTGGCCTTCTTGCACAATGCCGTCGGCAGGAATCTTTTCGCCGGGTTTTACCAAAATACGATCGCCCGGTTTTAAAGCGTTTAAAGGCACATCCTGAACCGAACCGTCGGGTTTAATAACATGGGCATCGGAAGGCATCAATTCCGCCAGAGCTTCCAGAGCCCGCGATGCACCCATAACCGATTTCATTTCGATCCAGTGCCCCACTAACATGATATCGATTAAAGTAGCCAATTCCCAAAAGAAAATTTTACCGCCCAGGCCCAGAACAACGGCCGTGCTGTACACATAAGCCGTGGTTACAGCCAGGGCGATCAGCGTCATCATGCCCGGCGTTTTCTTTCTTAGCTCGTCAACCATTCCTTTTAAAAAGGGCCAACCGCCGTAGAAAAACACGATGCTGGAGAAGAAAAACGAGAGCAATAAATCGCCGGTAAAACGGAACCGTACTCCCAGACCAAGCACCTGTTGAATCATGGGCGACAATAGTAAGATGGGCACGGTTAAGATCAAAGAAATCCAGAACCGCTTGCGAAAATCGCGCACCATCATGGCATGGTGATCGTGATGGCTATGCCCCTGATGGCCATTGTGATCATGGCCTTGATGTTCGTGCCCGGCATGGTCTTCATGCCCCGCATGTTGATGTGCATGTGCATTCGTAGCTTGTGCGGGTTCCGCTTGTTCCTTATGATTCATTTCGTGGTGATGCTCGTGCTCGTGCGCATGCCCTGTGGGGTCATGATTGGAATGATCCTCATGGTGCCCATGGTGATCGTGATGGTCGTGGTGATCGTTTGTTTTTTCTTTCATTTTATTTTGTCCTTTATTTAAAAAACGAAATCGAATGCGAAAACGGAAATTTGCAATCGTTTTTGCCAATTTCCGCCTTCGGATTCCTTTTTAAAGGATTTCCTTTTTCATGCGTTCAAATTCTTCTTTGGAAATTTCTCCGTTAGCGTATCTTCTTTTTAAGATTTCTATGGCCGTTTCACTATGCCTGCTGCTTTCAGGCAAACGTTCATGCCGATCGCGATTATGACCGATCAAATAAATTACAAACCAAACGATCAGTCCCAGAACGATTAATGAGAAAAGTGAACCGTACCATCCGCCGCATCCAAACATTCCGTTCATCATTTTTCTTTCTCCATTTTTAAAAAAGGGATAGAGCCGAAACCCTATCCCTATTGTTTAAGAATCGGGTTTATTTCATCATTCCCTGTTGCATCATCATTCCCTTGCCATGCATGCCGTTGCAATTAGTAGCTAGGGTTTTTAAAGCTGCCAATTGTTGGGCATTTAATACCTTACGCCCCTTAATCAGCGTATTTAAAAACTGGGCGCGTAAATTTTCCTGTAAGGCATTGATCTTTTTAACCGCCGTTTTTACCTTGTTAAAATCGGGTTTATCGGCATTCATGGCCTCTTTAATATTCAAAGTTTCCACTTTAATATCGGCCTGCGTCTTGATAGCCTTCTTTTTGAATTCTAATTTTAAATTAGTCAAGGTTTGCTTTTGTTGGTCGGTTAAGTTGAGTTTTTGAGCATTCATTAATAAAAATCCAGGGCATCCGTAGTAGTGTAAAGCCCCGATAACCGGATCATTCTTCATTTGCATCATTTGAGCATTGCCATGGCCCATCATGCCTTTGCCCATCATCATACCTTTACCCATCATGCCTTTGCCCATCATCATATTGCCGGACATGCCACTGTTCTTTTGTTGCACGGCGCTGGGTTGATCGGCGGGTTTTTGCATCATCGACATGCGTTTGGTTCCCTGCTGCGGCGCCTTATGTTGTGCAAAGGCCGGTTGCAGCAAAGCACTTGCTAAAAATGCAAACAATGCGATACTCGCCAGTAAATAATTCATCTTCTTCATAATAATTTCTCCTTAATTGAGTTGGTTGATTTTGTTTTGTGGTTCGTTTTCTTTTTCAACATGACACATTCAATGGATACCCCTTTCGTTCTCTCATTTCTCTTACCGTATTTCGCTTAATATCTATCAAGTTGCATGCCAACTTTCTCTACGGAAGTCATGGTATGTACACATCTTATTGATAATATTGGAATTAAAACGCGGTACTTCTTAAATAAGAAGAGGCAAGACCCGTCCGCAATAAGTCGCGTTGTAGAATATCCTACAACAGATGTAGAATATTCTCTAATTGTGCGTTAATCGTTGTAACTTTTAATCCGTTCTTCAATCGACAAAAGTAAAAGCGGCGTGTGCAAGCGAAAAATCGTTTTTTTTAGCGGGTTCTTGTCGCCGGTGCAAAATTTGAATTTGGTTGCATTGTATTTTTTGCTATTTTCGGGCAGGCGAAACAAATGGGGGAATCGATGACTCATGATGTTTTTTTGCACTACGTAATCATTCCCTTGTTGATTTGTTGCGCCAGGGTAACGGACGTTAGTCTGGGCACCATGCGTATCATCATGATTTCCCGCGGCAACCGCCTTTTAGCCGGTTTCCTGGGATTTTTCGAAGTCATTATCTGGCTGGTAGCCATTACGCAGGTGTTGCACAATCTAACCAATATCGTCTGTTATTTGGCCTACGGTCTGGGGTTTGCTCTGGGCAATTTTTCGGGTATTACCATCGAAAACAAATTGGCTCTGGGAACGCAGGCCATTCAAATCATTACGCAGGATAATTTCCGCACATTAAGCATGCTTCTGCGGGAAGAAGGCTTCGGAGTGACCAGCATGGTGGCCAACGGCCAAAAGGGTCGGTTGGATTTTCTGTACGTGGTCGCCCCGCGCAAAAAGGTGAAAAAGGCGCTACAGATCATTAAAAATTACGATCCGAATGCCTTCATCTCCATTACCGACGTGCGCAACACTTACGCCGGTTTTATTCCGTCGCAAAGACGCAGAAGAATATGGCCCAAAGATATCATTAAAAAGAAATAAGAAAAGAAAGGATGCCCGATATTTTGAAAAAAGTGGACCTTTTCACGGACGGCGCCTGCTCCGGCAATCCGGGGCCCGGCGGCTACGGCGTTATTTTAAAATACAACGGACACGAAAAAGAACTCTCCGCCGGTTACAAAAATACCACCAATAACCGCATGGAATTGATGGCCATTATTAAGGGTCTGGAGACCTTAAAAGAGCCGTGCCAGGTAACGGTTTATTCCGATTCACGCTACATTGTGGATGCCATCAACAAAGGCTGGGTACAACGCTGGCAAGCCAACAATTGGAAACGCAATAAAAAAGAATCGGCTAAAAATATCGACTTGTGGCAACGGCTATTAAAACAACTGCAACGGCACCGCGTGACTTTTGTCTGGGTTAAAGGTCACGCCGGACACGAGGAAAACGAACGGTGCGACCAACTGGCCGTTCAGGCCGCCGCCCATCCCGAATTTGTGGATCGTGCGGAATAATACGGCATTCTCCGCTAAAGATCATCCGCGTAAGGAAAATGCGCATCCAGCGGACTTTGGGCCAATTCGATCAAAAATCGGCTAATGCGCCCGCACACCAAATCCAAGTAGGCTTTCCCTTTTTCGGCTGAGGCCAGCGCAGGATTCCCCACGGCACAATGATCATTCAATTGTCCGAAATTACGGCTACTTTTTACCCATCCCCTGTTCAATGCCTCAAAACGAAAAGCCCGTGCCTTGCCCGGACCGGCATTCTGCAGTTCCACCAACTGCGGGTACAACTGCAAGGCAACGGATGTTTCCAATTCACCGGCATGATCGTCTTCGTGATCGAAAATTTCGGCGTATTGATCGCTGCCCACCTGCCACCAATTAATCAAAAACAAATGCACCTTTTCATCACACTGCAACTGACGAATGAGCCCTTTAAATTCGTTACCGCCATGCCCGTTTAAAATCACGATTTTGCGGATTCCGTAGTGTTTTAAAGAGCGAACCAAATCCGTAATCAAGGCATTAAGCGTATTTTGGCTGATGTGCATGGCCAGCGGAAAATCCATTAAATTGCAATCAACACCGTAAGGAATGGCCGGCAGCAAAAGCACTTTTTGCGTGGCTTGCCAGGCTTCTTGCACACAGCGTCGTCCCACTTCGCTCGTGTGCAGAAAATCCTGCCCGTAAGGCAAATGGCGATTGTGCGGTTCAATGGCGCCCACTGGCAAAACGGCCACCTCGAACGAAGCCTTTTGCACGCGTGCCAGATTGGTGGTCGTCAATTCCCAATCGTGAATCATATTGACCCTTTCTCTAATAAACGGTTGTCAAAAAATCATTTTTAAGGTTTTATTCGACTTTAGAATGGCCCGATGCACGGTCCCGGGTTTTCACAAAGGACAGAAAGCCATTTCGCACGGCCGGTTTCCGACCGTAAAAAACATCGTCCATTTTAACGGCCAGAGTGCGGCCGATGCTATTGACCCGTACCGTTCGGCGCACCAGGGCATGCAACATATTATCCGGATGAGAAAACGGGCACACCTGAATGCAACGGGCGCAATCGGTGCCGGAAATCGTCCAATAAGTGTAGCAAGCTTCCGCATTGATTTTCCAGCGCAATACGTTGTGATCCCAGCGGCGCTCACCGTAAGGAATGGCTTTACCCGGACAATTATCCGCACATTTGGAACATTGCAAGCAAAAATCGATCATAGCTTTATCGGGAACGTAGGTATCGGTTAACAAAGGCAAATTGGTCGTTACCACGCCGATGCGCACACGGGGGCCCAATTTGGGCGTCATGAGCAACCCCATACGACCGATTTCCCCCAAACCGGCGTCGCGCGCTACCAAAGGACAAATGACGCGGTAGTTTCCGTCGATGTGGGCACGCGCGGCGTAGCCCAATTTGCGCAGCATTAAAGCGGTTTTCACAGCCAGAACTCCCGCGCGGACATACTGATCGGCCGATTCCAGAACCGTTGGCGCCAGCGGGGCAAAGTCCACGTTTTCTTTGTGCATTTCCACGGTAAAAGCCAGGGCAAAACGATGTTCTTTGGCAATCGGCGCCCCATAAGGTTCCTGCCGGCCCAGATGACTGTAATAGTGGTAGTCCTTTAACTCGGTTACACCGACCGAATGCGCGCCGGAGCGCAGGAGCCAATCCTTTAAAAATTTCGTAATTTTCTCCGGTTCCAAAGGCACCGTTTCCGGGAGCACTTCACCGTCCACATAGGGATGCAGGTATTCGATCGTCTCAAAACTACTTTGCGCTGCTTTGAACCATACGGGATCGTAAAATTTGGCTCCGGAGCTGAGCAACCCCGGTTTGTTGCGCCAAACGGCATCCAATGTTTCATGCCCGGGATGCAATCGATAGTATTCGCGGTAGCGGGCAGTTCCCGGTTTAAGCAAACGGCGGCTGAACATAATTTCGCGCTCGTCAAAGCGAAAATCGGGAGGAGGCGATGTTTTAATTTTCCGTGAAGTAAAATCCAAGGGTACAAGGAAAAACAGCGCGATTAAAAGCGGAATGACCGTAAGCGGGTACAGAAGCCAATCCGCAAGCGGGCGGAGCAAAAAACAGGGCAATCCGTAAAGGACAATGGCAAAAACAGCCGCAGCCGTGAACCATTTAGCGGCCCGTAATTCCCTTTCCTTGTAAGAAATAAGGGCTGCCCATGCCAGGAACAAGAAAAAGGATATTCCGACGATCAAGAATAGTCCTGTCAAACGTTTCCTTTCCTAACGGAACTTGTTGCAGGTTTAGGGGGCAATTTATTAAACTTTTTCTTTTGGGCAAACTTTTCTCATGCCCGGCGTGGGGTTTTAGCAGGTAAAGTCGCACCACATTCAGGGCCGGAACCTAAGTAAACTTTTACAATTATTATTTGTATTTACAAGTTTATTTACTTATCTTTAACCAAGTTAATCATTTTTTAGGAATTAAACTGCAGGTAGCCCTCGAAAATAATCCCATGTATTTAAAAAAATATTTTTTTCATCATTCAATTAATTTATGTTTCATTTCTATTTTAGGAGTTTAAATTGAATATCTATGTAGGGAACCTCCCGCGAACCACAGACGAAGACACCGTACGTCATCTTTTTGAGGAATACGGCGAAATTTCGGAAGTCAAATTACTGAGAGATCACTATTCGGGTGAACTTCGTGGTTTTGGTTTTGTGACCATGCCATCCGACGACGAGGCACAAAATGCCATCGACGCTTTGAACGGCCATGAATTGGATGGCCGCAGTTTAGTGGTTAACAAGGCGCGGCCTCGTAGAGAGCACACCGGCGGTGGGCGCAATAACTATCGTGGTGGCGGCGGCGGAGGTTACCAGGGCGGTGGGAACCGTTCGCGCTCCTGGTAAAAATACAAATTTAAAAATCGACAAAAGCCCCGTTCCGCTTCGGGGCTTTATTTTTTCCGCTTTTTTACTTTTTCCGTCCGGTATTTCCCGAAAGAGCGAGTACGCGACAATGAGGATTTTAATGCCGTTTGGTATGAGGTTGATTTTGCTTATTTGCTGGGTTAGAATGATCGCCGAAAATTTGGAGGTCGTGCAACTTCAGCTAAATTCGGCAGAAATCTGGTTTTAAATAGCACAGGTTTTAATTGATGAAGTTGCTAATCCCAAGCCCGTAAAATTGGTTTTCGCCTGATTCTTGGGAATACTTCGGATAGAAGCCAAAGTGTTCTTTTTCGTACAAGGGATTATTGTTCTATCTCCTTTTCCGGCTGATCGTGAAAGCTGTCGGCATCTTCTCCACCTTCCCTGCTGCGGTAACTGTCCACCAAAATAAAAATGCCGAACAAAATTAAAAC
>CAZHIZ010000136.1:0-2893 GCA_964532875.1 uncultured Caldithrix sp.
GCCTGACAAAAATGCGCGGCAATGGCCGGTTTCTCCCGAAAGTGCGGGCCGTAAACTCCCAGAATACAAACATACTCACATTTGCGAATCTTCTTAATATGCTCTTCAACATTCTTTTTGATAATCGCATCCACTTTGGGAGCCAATTCCGAATCCACGCAAAAAATCATGGTCGCCGAATCGTTTTTACAGCCACCTTCGGTAATGTATTCGATATTAATGTTTTCTTCTGCCAAAAGATTCAAAACTTCGGCCGCCGAGCCGGGCCGGTCTTTCAATGAAGTAATGCCGTACATGGTCAAATTTTGCTGATCGACAATGCCACCGATTTTGATTTTCATCGTACCTTATCTCCAATCTATTTTTATTGCTTATCTATTTAACGGAAATGTTACGGTAAAGGTCGTTCCTTTATTTAATTCCGACTGTACTTCAATTTTACCCCGGTAACTCTCGATAATCTGTTTAACCAAACTTAATCCCAAACCGCTCCCGAAGTTTACCAATTGTTTGGCATTTTTCGAACGATAAAATTCATCGAATATTTTTGACAGATCTTCCCGGTCAATGCCAATGCCCGTATCCCGAATCGTGAACACGATCGCATCTCCCTTTGTTTTGGCAGAAATCCATATTCTCCCGTTGCGCGGTGTGTAACGCACGGCGTTGTTGATTAAATTACGCAAAACCTTTTCCAAATCGCTCTTGGCCATCTTTACGGTCAGGTCGTTTAGCTGATTTTCCATCTCAATGCGGATATTTTTTGCCCGGGCCAAAACTTCTTCCTGGGCCAGCACTTCTTGTAGAACTTGCCCCGGCGCAATTTTTTCCAGCATACTCTCGTCTTTTAATGCCCCCGCTTTGGAAAGCTCCAATAAATCCTTAATAATAGTCAGCATTTGCTCGGCGCGAACGGAAGAACGTTCCAATAAATTGGCAGCTACCGGATCCAATTTTTTGCCGAATGAGGCCAAAACCGTATCTACAGAAGTTTTGATGGCCACCAACGGCGATTTTAATTCATGCGATGCAAACCGGAAAAAATTTAATTTTTGCTCGGTTATTTGGCGAAGCTTACGGTTTTGTTCATCGATCACCTGTTTGCTGTGTCGGTAAATTTGCATGAACGTTATGCAAATGTACGTTGTCACGTAAACCGTGATCCCAAAAACGAGTAAGGTTAATTCGATGGCTGTTTTGTTAATATATAAGTTGATGTCGAACAAAGAATAATGGGGAATCAAGCCATGATATTCCGCATAAATCAATAAGACAAACAATCCCACAACAAACGTGGAGAAGACATACGGCAGGCGCTTCGGGAAGACAATACTGCTTAAAACCACATGAAACAGGTAAAACAAATAAACGGGATTTTCAATACCGCCGGAAAAATGCAAAAGAAGCGTTAAAAAAAACAGGTCGACCACAATTTGCACGCTTAACAGGGAAAGTTCGGCCATGAACGAAAATGTGCGCACACCGAGTTGCAGGATAAAATAGCCTATATTAATACCCAGTAGGGCCAGTAAAGTCAGCCAAATTTTGTGATAGGGAATTGAAAAATCAAAGAAATAGCGCGCCATCAGGGTAGCGGAAAAATAGCCGGCAATGGCCAGCCAACGCAGTTTAACCGACCATCCTAATCTATCCTGCAAAACACTCGTATTTAAAAAAGGGAAGAACTCCCCCATCGAAAGAAAACGCAATTTTTCATTCATACGGCTCAAGCGCCTATGGTTACATTTTTCACGAAATCCGATAAACCGATTTTATCCGATTAATATTTGAAAATCCGGCTCTAACTGTTACTACGCTTAACTCAATGCATAATATATGAAATTTTTCCCATTAAGATAAATTTTTCCGCCCAACCTGCAAACAATATAATCATCAGCAAATAACCGTAAACATAATGTTCTGATTCGAAGTACGGTGTATTTATTAATGAACAACCAAACAGGCGGACGAAGGGAATGCTCTACTTAGGTGTCCGCTTCCAAATATCGGACCGGACACGCACGATTTCCTAAATATCCATCAAGAGCAGGAAATGCTGCCTTTTTCAGGGATTTTTACGTAAGCGGAATTTTAAAACCAGTGCCTTATCCGGCAATACCATTACACTTTTCGGCTGTCCGATGACCGTAAATCCTTTCTTGCGTACAAAAACCTGATGTTTTCCCAAAGAAAGTTTGACAATCCCCGGCGTATATTGATTCATGGCTTTACCGTCCACAAGAATTTGCGCGTACTGCGGTCGGTTCGTTTCGTCAAAGGCCAATACACGGACGGGTTGCGGTACCTTAAAATTGTAAACAAACGAAAGGGTGGTGTCGGGCTGCACTTCGATAATTTCCCGGCATTCACCGAATGTGGGATGGGTTATTTTTAAAGTATGCTTACCGGCCGGTAATACAAAATATTCCCGAATATTGGTTTCCCTCTTCTTGAGTTGACCATCCAGATAAATATTCCCCCAGGGCAAGACCAGAACGGCAATTTTTCCCTTCAACGGTAAAAGATTAAAAGCAATATTCTGCGCCTGATTAGCCCGCAAATTAACGGATTGTTCGCTACGGGTAAAACCTTTTTTTGACACGGATACCACGTGCATGCCAGGCGTTAAGAACAACACTTTGCGTTGCCCCGTAATGCGTTCGCTTCGGCCGTCCACGGTTAATTGTGCCGCCGGAACATTGGTTGTAATGGTCACCTTTACCGGTTCGGGCATCAGTAAATAATGGAAGCGGCGTTTACCTTTATCCGAGACATAAACCGTATCTACGACCGCTTTGTAACCGTTTTTCTTAAGCCGCACCGTTAGTTGCTGGCCGGCGCTAAAGGCGTGCCAGAGCGGCGTTTTTCCCAGCCGTGTCCGGTTTACCAAAAC
>CAZHIZ010000136.1:2993-9470 GCA_964532875.1 uncultured Caldithrix sp.
ATAGTTGGGCGCCCGGGGGCTGGGAAGCAATATCTAAAAACGCGGTCTTTGGTCCTGTTTCCCATTTCCAAAAATAAGCAAGAACGATAAACAGCAGTAAAGCAAAGACAAGCCAGCCATATTTCTTTTTGTGACCGAAAGACGCGGTGCTTCCCGAAGGCCGGGCCGACGGGGCGGAACTTTTTGCAGGCTGAGGTTCGAAGGCAGAAATATCCGCTTCTTCCGGGGGCTGCGGAGGCTGCCCTGCTGCCCCTGCCGGAATGGAAGACGGGGCGGATTCACCGGAAAAATCTTCTTGAATATTAAAAGGATAATCCGCATAATTAATTTCATTCTCGATGTCGGAATCCAAATCCATTGCCCGTTCCAACTGCCCTCCCAATTTGTCCGTGAGTCGCTCCATTTCCTGAAGCATTTCCACCGCGGACTGGAAGCGGTCATCGGGCTCCTTGGCAATGGCTTTCATCACCAGATCATCTACTTCTTCGGGTAAATAGGGATTAAAAGTGGAAGGTTTGGGGAATTGGCGGCGAACAATTGCTTCGCGAATATCAAAATCGGTTTGATGCGGATCGAACGGAATACGGCCGGTAATCATCTGGTAAATGGTAATGCCCAAGGAATAAATATCCGTGCGATGATCGGTTTCCTTTAAACTTCGGATTTGCTCCGGCGACATGTAGTACAGCGTGCCACCCACTGCGGAATGTTGTGTGTGCACCAAACTGTTGGCCTGAATTTTAGCCAGGCCGAAATCGGTCACCTTTACCGTATTGTCTTTGGTCAATAAAATGTTACTCGGTTTGATGTCGCGATGAATAATTCCGGCGGAATGGGCGTGCTGCAAGGCGGAAAGAATTTGGCGTGTAATGTCGAAGGCTTCTTCCAAACGCAACGGCCGCCTGGTCTTTAAACGCTGTTGCAGGGTTTCGCCTTCAATGTATTCCATGACGATAAACCATTGTCCCTGATCTTCCAAAAGATCAAGAATGCGCACAATATGGGGATTTTCCAGACGGGCCAAAGCCAATGCTTCGGTTTTAAAGCGATTGAGCAATTTTTCATTTAAGGCCAGACCCGGTGCAATCATTTTGATGGCCACGATTTTATTCAAATGGGTATTTAAAGCCTTGAAAACAAGGCCCATTCCCCCATGACCAAGCGGTTCCAAAATCCGAAAATGCCGAAAGACTTTCCCTATGAACCTTTTGTTTTCCATGCTAAAACTCGTATTTGCAATTAAATCGTGTTTTACCTAATGTGATTAAAATTTCAATAGAGAATATCGGGAAGATTTATCAGATATGCAATCGTAAAAAGGCACAATTGGCGGAGAAAAAAGAAGCGACGGGATCTTCAACCATGAAAAATCCCGTCGCCATCTATCTTCTTTATGGGGGAAAGGGCTACATTCCCAATTGGGTTTTGACCACTTCAATCAATCTTTGCGGAGCAACCGGTTTTTCTAAAAAATCATCCACCGGTAAAAAGTCTTCATCTTTATCTTTGTCAAAACGGAAACCGGTCTCCTGCCCTACAGCGGTTAACATCACAATTGGAATGGTTTTCAGACGATCATCCTGCCGAAGGCGATAGGCCACATGAAACCCCTCATCCTGGGTTCCCATCATGACGTCCAATAAAATCAAATCGGGATTTTCCTTTTCGGCCAATTGCAATCCGCTCAAACCGTCTTGTGCATCCACCACTTCAAATCCGGCATTTTCCAATGTCAGCCGCATAGCCTCAACCAAATCAATATCATCATCAATGATCAAAATTTTTTTAGGCATAGTATTTGGCCTCCTGTATAATCAATTCTAAAATTTGCGGAATGGCTTGTTCCACCTGCGGCGACAGCTTTTCACCGAAGTCGATGGTCGCCGGTTGGATACCCACCAAAGTGGTGGGCGCTATTTCTCCCAGACTCCGCGCCATGGCATAAATTTCGGCAAAACTAAAACCGTGCAAAGAAATCAGGTCATGCAAAACACCCAAATCATTTTCCGCTAATCGCATTTTCTTTACGGTACCAGGGGGGGCTCCCATTTTTGCGCAGTCCACCACAATATTGGGCTGCTTTCCGTTCAAATATTCCAAAACCGCAAAGGCATCACTTCCGGCCTCGATGAGATTAAAATGCCGCGCTTCTTTTCGTTGGGCTAAATTTTGCAAAACAATCGGCCCTATTCCGTCATCACCACGCAGGCGATTACCCAAAGCAATTAAATTTACCATGATTTATTCTTCAAATTGCACATCCAACATGTGTACCGAGCAAGAAATGCACGGATCATAGGCCCGCACCAGCATTTCCAATTTTTTAGTGATTTCCTTTTTTGGTTCGTTGATTATCTCCGGCACCAACTTACGCATATCTTCGTCAATATTGGCTAAATTTTGTCCTGTGGGAATAATGCAATTGGCACGCTCTATTTGTCCTTTACGATTGTAAGTGTAATCATGGAATAAAATACCGCGCGGCACCTCAGTGGAGGCAATCCCCCGGCCGTACCGTGTCGGTTCCTGATTCGGCTTTTCATTTTTCAGACCGGCTTCCAGAACACGATCGATCAGCTCGATGCTGTCTTCAATGCAATGCACCACTTCCACCATTTGCGCCACGGTGTTCATATAGGGATTGTAATTGGGGGCTTCCAAGCCCAATTTTGCAGCCACTTCCCGGGCTTTCGGTTTTAATAAGTGATGGCTGTTATTAAAGCGAGCCAGAGCCCCGACCATGTAAGAATCACGGTTGAATTTCGTATGTTTACTGGTGGAATGGGGGACAACGAATTCATTGGTTACCGATTCGTACTCTTCCACCGGAAACAAGCCGGCATCCGAAGAACAAATTAAACCGTCATAAAAAGCATACTCTTTGTCATTGTATAAACTAATGTATTCGGTTTCACGTTCGAATTTTGGAATTTGATCGGCCAGACTCGCCAAAACATCGATGGTGAATAAGGCATCTTTCAGGCCATCCTCTTGCAGTTTTTGACGTAAATAAATTAAATCCTTTTCGGAAGGGATTTTGGTAAATCCGCCCGGAACGATGCTGATGGGATGCACAGCCCTTCCACTGATCAATTCCGCTATTTCATTGGCCAGATGTTTTAAGCGCAAGGCAGCCAGCACCACATCTTTGTGGGTGTGCACCAATGGAAATACCGAACCCACATTTAAAAAATCGGGTGTGGCCAAAAAGAGGGCATGCAATACATTGCTCTGGAAGGTAGCCCCGTGGACTAAAATTTTGCGCAACCATTCCGTTTGCTGCGAAATTTCCAATCCAAGGGCAGCTTCCGTCGCCTTTAATGATGTCATCTGATGGCCCAGTGAACAAATACCGCAAATACGCGAAGTGATAATGGCAACTTCATGGAAATTGCGTCCCTTGAGCATGGCTTCAAAAAATCGCGGCGGCTCGACAATGTTTAAATAGGCACGTTTCAGAACACCGTTTTTCACATCGACCACAATATTTCCGTGTCCTTCTACCCGCGTAATATGATGCACATTGATCGATAAATTCTTGCCCATTACGCCTCCCGCCTCAAATCCTTAATCAATTCATTGGTATTGAACATGTTCATGCGTTTTACGGCTTCTTCAACCGAAAAGCCATATTGTTTCAGCATTTCAATAGCACCTTTGGTATTAATATTCGAAACCGGCCCCCGGCACCCCGTGCAATATTGCCCGTTACTGGGGCATACGGCATCGCAACCGGCGCGCGTTATGGGCCCAAGGCAAAACATGCCCTTGTCCAGTACGCACTCGTTTTCTTTTAATTTACATTCCACGCAAACGGCATAATCTTTAATCTCAGGAATTCTACCCAAAACAAGAGACTTGAAAACATGCAAATATTCAGGCGGGCTCATGGGGCAACCGCGCACTTCGTAATCCACCTGAACAAAAGCCCGTACAGGCAAGGCCGGCATGGATGGGAATAGATATTTATTGTCTTTCCCGTAAACGGTCTCTTGAACCTTATCCAAAGGAAAATTGTTTTTCATGGCATTAATGCCCCCGCTTACGGCACATTGGCCCAGGGCAACCAATATTTTGGAACGCCGCCGAATGTCGTAAATACGCTCGACACATCCCGGGGTGGTAATACTCCCTTCAATAAAGGCGATGTCGTATTCATCGGCTTTATCATCCATGGCCTCGCGAAACTCAACAATATCAACCAGCTCTAAAATATCCAGTAATTCGTTTTCGAAATTCAATTTATTTAATTGGCAACCTTCGCAACCGGTAAAATCGAAAAAAGCGACTTTAGGCTTTTTAGTTTTTGCTTTGGCGCTCATATCGCCTCCTTCAATTCTTTAATGCGCAAATAAGAATAAACCGGACCTTCCTGACAAACGTACGAATCGTTAATTTGGCAATGCCCGCATTTCCCCAATCCGCACTTCATCCTACGTTCCAACGACATGTAAATATTGGCATCCGGCAGACGTTTGGCCTTTAAGGCCATTAATACATATTTGTACATAACCGGCGGGCCGACGATGGTGGCAATCGTATTCTCCAGATCCAACTTCAACGGGGGAATCAATGTGGTAATTACCCCCACATTCCCTTTCCATTGATCATCAGGCCGATCCACAGTTAAATGCAATTCCACGTCATCACGATAACCCCACTCTTTGATTTCAAGAGGATACAAAATCTCGGCCGGATTTCTGGCACCATACAAAATAATTAGCCGATTGAATTCATGACGTTTGTCCAAAGCATATTCGATTAAGGATTTCAGGGGGGCCAGCCCAATTCCACCGGCGATGAATAACAGGTCTTTACCTTTGAACAAATGGACATCAAACCCATGACCAAAAGGGCCACGAATACCGATTTGACTTCCCACACTTAAGGAATGCAACTTTTCGGTAAGGCGCCCTGTTTTGCGAACCGTTAATTCAAACCCGGGGCTTCGTGTAGGAGACGAACTTATGGAAATAGGGGCTTCACCAAAGCCAAAAACAGAAACCTCCACAAATTGCCCGGGCTGATGTTTTAAAGACCGATTATGCGGTAATCGGATCCAAAAACGCTTTTCGCTTTGTGTTAATTGTTCGATTAAAGTAATTGTTGCAATGACAGGCACATACGGATCATTTGATATCTTGGCTACACTTTCCATAGAATTTTCCCTTTGATTTATGACATGGCGACAGAAACGCCTTGTTGTTGCCTGTTGTAATCATCAATTAAATCATTAATAATTTCGACCAAACTGATCTTAGCCGGACAAAAATAGGAACAACGACCGCAGCCCACACAGTGCAACTCTCCGGAACGGTCGGTTAAATATTTGAATTTGCGATACAAACGATGGCGGGTGCGGCTATCCAAAGCCGGGCGAAAATTTTCACCACCGGCTACCAGAGCAAAGCTATTCAGCATACAGCTATCCCAGGCGCGTTCGCGTTTACCCTGTTCGATATTCAATTCCACTTCGTCCCACACATCAAAACAATAACACGTAGAGCAAACCAGATTACAGGTACCGCAGCCCAGACAACGATCGGCTACTTTTTTCCAAACAGGCGAATTGTAAACATGACTGAAAATTTGTGGCAGCCGATTGTGGTGCATTTTAATCTTTTTCTTCGTTTCCGGACGTTCGTATTGCAATTCGGCATCCAACGGTAGTCCTTTACCGAATTCCGCCATCAAGCGGCTTCCTGTGTCATCCACTTCAAACACCAAAAACCCTTTTTCAGCCGGAACCATAAACAAAGCAAATCCCGTTGTGTCGTACACATCAATGCCCAAATCTTTCGCAAAATGATATTCATCGGGTTCATAGGCCATACCGATAAAAATCGCTTTTTCACGACGTTTAAAGTAATTCACATCGGGATTCCCATGATTGAAGCTGAAGTCCAGCAAGGAAATGGCTTTCATATCATACGAATGAACGCCTAAGAAAATACGCTCTTGCGGTTTAATTTCCGGTTTTTCCACGGAAGGCTTTTTCCCCAAAGTAAAATCGAACAGCTTCTCTCTCGGGGGTAAAAAGAATTTTTTAATAGGCTGAATGGTGCGGTTGTAATTGAGCACAACTTGATCAGGATCTTTTGTTTCTTGAAATGAAAACGATTTTTCTCCCTTCCGATGCGGTGCAATTAACGTGGCCTTATTCATGAGAAAAGTAATAAAACGTTTGGTCGTATTTTGATCAAAGAAATAGCGTTTCATCTCTGAAATATCTTTTGTTTTTTGCTTCATAACGCTTTCCTTTTTTAAGTATTCTGTTATTTATTTCACAAATATTATGCCAATCTTAATCAAACTAAATTTATTTTATGTATTAGATTGATTTTTTTAATATTAGAATACATTCGTATTGCAAAAGATCTTTTTCAGGTTTCCATTGTTTTGGAAAATAAAGGAGATGTATTCTCAGATTTTGGAAAACGAAAGGCTATTGAATAGGAGTTGGTTGAATCGTTGAAT
>CAZHIZ010000137.1:0-9464 GCA_964532875.1 uncultured Caldithrix sp.
TTGATTTTTTTCTTGACTTTTAACATAACGGTTGAATCGTTGAATAGGAAGTACGGATGCAAACTATTGCAATTAACAGCAAAATTGGTCAAACGCTTACGCCTTACTTACCTTCCCCTATGAGGGGAAGGTGCCCGAGACGAGAAGCGTCGAGGGCGGAAAGGGTACAAGAAAAAATAGGGTCGTGACTCTGCGATCATCTGCGGGATCTGCGAGAAACTTTTCTGTGCCTTTTCACGGCCGTCCCCCTGACTTCAAATAAATAAGAATTTATTTGGTTTTTCTTGACTATTCCCTTAAATTGTGCGGCTTTACAAAAATATCAAAGGATTAAATACGCAAATGGACGTAAAAAAAATTCGCAACATCGCCATTATTGCACACGTGGATCATGGCAAAACAACATTGGTTGATCAACTCTTAAAACAAAACCATATTTTTCGGGAAAACCAAAAAGTACAGGAGCGTTTTCTGGATTCCAACGATCTGGAACGGGAACGCGGTATCACTATTTTATCCAAAAACATCTCCCTGCGCTACAACGGTTTTAAGATCAATATCATCGATACACCCGGCCACTCGGATTTCGGAGGCGAAGTGGAACGCGTCTTAAAAATGGCCGACGGTGTCCTACTTTTGGTCGATGCCTTTGAAGGCACCATGCCCCAAACCCGTTTCGTCCTGCAAAAAGCCTTGAATCTTCACCTCCAGCCCATCGTGGTAATTAACAAAATGGATCGGCCCAATGCCCGCCCCGAGGAAGTGCTGGATGAGATTTACGATCTTTTTATCGATTTGGGCGCCGATGACGATTTGATCGACTTCCCCGTAATTTATGCTTCGGCACGGGAAGGCTGGGCCAGCCTTGAGCCCACCGTTCAGAGTAGGGATATGACTCCATTAATGGAAATGATCGTTAAAGAAATTCCCCATCCCCCGGTGAAAAAAGGCAGCACTCAGTTGCAAATCACCAGCATCGATTATTCCCCTTATGTGGGGCGCATTGGCGTGGGACGCATTTTCCGGGGCAGTGTTCACACGGACAAACCGTACAAATTGGTACGCCGGGACGGTTCGCAGAAAGATATTCGCATTAAGCAGCTCTTCACGTTTGAAGGATTGCAAAAAGAGGAAGCTCAAGAAGTACATGCCGGAGATATTTGTGCCATCGTGGGTATCGAAGATATTAATATCGGTGATACCATTGCCGATTTTCAAAACCCGGAACCGCTCCCCATCATCGCCATTGACGAACCGACTATCAGCATGATGTTCACGATTAATACCTCGCCTTTTTTCGGGAAAGAGGGCAAATTCGTTACCAGCCGGCACCTGCACGACCGCCTTTTCCGTGAGATGGAATCGGATGTGGCTTTGCGAGTGCAGGAAGGTAGTTCACCGGACGTGTTTAAAGTTTCCGGACGTGGGGTTTTACACCTTTCCATTTTCATGGAAAACATGCGCCGTGAGGGTTATGAGTTTGCCGTGGGACAGCCGCGGGTCATCTACAAAGAAATAAACGGTAAAAAGGCCGAGCCCGTGGAAGAGCTGGTTATCGAGGCCCCGGCCGAATGGATTGGCAAAGTGATCGAAATTGTGGGACAACGCAAGGCCACCATGGTCAAGATGGAAGAAAAAGGCAATTTGCGTCAGGTGGTTTACCATATTCCCTCACGCGGATTAATGGGACTGCGCAACAAACTGCTCACCGCCACGGCCGGCGAAGCGCAAATGTACCATCGTTTTTACCAATACGAATATTTTAAGGGTTCCCTCCCGCATCGCCAAAACGGAGTGATGATTTCCATGGGTACCGGAACGGTTAATGCTTACGCTCTGGATGCTTTGCAAGATCGCGGACGCTTTTTCGTGAAGCCGGGCGACGAAGTGTACGCCGGACAGGTGGTGGGCGAATACAATAAAGAAGGCGACATCGTCGTCAATTTGCAAAAGGCGAAAAAACTCACCAACATGCGCGCTGCGGCTGCTGACAAAGCACTGAAAATCGCCCCGGCTTTGGAATTGAGTCTGGAAGAATATCTGGAATTTATCGAAGACGACGAATTGGTGGAAATTACTCCCAAGTCGATTCGCATTCGCAAAATGATTTTAGACGAACAAAAACGACGCCGCGCCAATGCCGAAAAATTAGGCAAGAAGAAAAGCGCCTGAGTTTCGCGCCCTCTTGCCGTTTTCAAAGATTCGGCCGTACTTTCCCACGGTCTCGGAATAAAACGCCTCAATTTAAATTTGGATAATTTACCACTTGGTGGTAAATTATCTACCATCAAGTGGTAAATTATCACGGATATCCAATGATTCAAAGACGAATTACTCCAAAAATTTTGGAGGCATTACAGTTTAGTCCTGTCATTTTCCTAAACGGCGCAAGGCAAACAGGAAAAACGACACTTGCTAAAGCAATTGCCAAAAAAGAAAATATGCAATTTGTTACTTTGGATGACTTAACCATTCTTCAGGCGGCCATCAGTGATCCAAAAAGATTTATTTCTTCGTACGATACCCCTCTTATTATTGACGAAGTCCAAAGAGTGCCGCAACTTCTTATTGAAATTAAACGTCGTGTCGATCTTAAAAGGCAACCGGGACAATTTTTTCTTACCGGTTCGGCCAATGCCCTAATGTTACCCAAAGTGGCCGAATCATTAGTCGGGAGAATGGTTATCTTTACTCTGTTTCCCTTTTCTTACGATGAAATAAACGGTTTTCAAAATACAATCCTCGATAAGCTTTCGAATGGGATTAAAGTAGGTGAATACCCTTCTTTTCCGACTAAAAAACTGATTGAAATCATGTTTACCGGCGGATACCCCGAAGTTTTAACAGCAACTACGTCGGCCCAAAAACGTCTCTGGTTTCAATCCTACATTTCCACCATTTTGCAACGGGATATTCGCGATTTATCGAAAATTGAAGGCATATACGAAATGTCTCAATTATTTTCTTTTCTTTCCTATCAGGCTGGATCGTTATTAAATTTGAGCAATCTTTCCCGAGAAATCGGTATTCCGTTAATGACTTTAAAACGCTATGTTGCTCTATTAGAAGCCATTTTTTTAGTGCATCGGCTACGAGCGTGGTTTGCCAACATAGGGAAACGCCTTATTAAAACACCTAAAATTTTTCTTAACGATAGCGGCTTATTGGCCCATACCCTGGGACTTAACGAAGGGCCCCAAAGCAAAGAAAAGTTTTTAGGCCAGATTTTTGAGAATTTTATTTACCAGGAAATAATGAAACAAATAAGTTGGAGCGATAGGACATTCGATCTATTTTATTTCCGAACAGCAAACGGTAAAGAAACGGATTTTGTTCTGCAGAATAAAAATCGTGAACTCATCGGCATTGAGGTTAAGTTCAAAGAGACCATTCAGTCGCGTGATTTTGCAGGCTTGCGCACATTACAAAAATTAACGGGTAAACGTTTTAAGGCGGGGTATGTCTTGTATTTAGGTGATCGGGTACTACCCTTTGGCGAAAACTTATTCACCTTACCTATTTCCACTTTTTTGGGCTTAAAAATGCAATAGAATCCCTGGGGTGCCAATTTTACGCAAATACGAGGAGCTCTCACAGAAAGAACACATTTGATTTTTCTTTTTCTTAATTCGGATTACAAACCGGAACAATCTATTTGTTCGTGCTTTTACTCGTCAATTTTTTACAACGCTTAACTACTTCAAATAAACAATCTTCCGGCTGCTTGCCTTATTGCCCGCACGAACCTGCAATACATAAATTCCGCTACTTAAATTCTTATTCGAAATACGCACCGTGTGGCTACCGGCTGCAAAATAAGTATTGCTTACGGTTTGCACTTTTTGTCCCTCAATGGAATACAATGTGATGTGTACGGACATGGCCCGTTTTAATGTGAACCGACACACCGCTTCGCTGTTAAACGGATTGGGATAAACGGAATTCAATACAAAGGCATTGGATAAAGAACCGGCTGTAGCCCGAGCTAAACTCGAAGGCCCTTGCACAACAAAATTCCACGCACCTTTGGCGCCCACCAACGGTTTACTGATGATTTTGCCATTATGGGCAAAAGCCGTTAAATAATAAAATACTTCCGTCGATTGGGGTTGCGCCGGAATCTCCGTCACAAAGCTGTCGTTTTGAGTGGGTGTCATTTTTAGAGCCTGGAATCCGGCCGTCGTGTCCGTTGTCCAATAGGTCAGCACACTATCCACACCGGCCAAAGTACGTACCACGGCTGCCACCGTGTACCCGTCCTGATTTGCGTACGCTTCACGAATTTTGGCATGGGCAATAAACACGGGATTGCGCGCCCCTAATTCGTGCGTAATGCAATGGATGGCCCCATCCAGAGAAATGATGTCATCGCAATTGATGCCCACAATACGGTATCCCGGCAACGCCTGGCGGTAAATGCGAAAAGCGGTCGTATCGTATTTTTCTTCGTAGGTGGGAATTATCACCGTTTTGTTGATGAATACACTATTGGTGTACGTGCGGTAATCCCCGCCTTCGTCCGGATATTTGCCGTATTTATCCGGCGGCATGGGAATGCGGATGATCTCATAATCTCGCCCGTAACAGGTTTTGTAATTGTCCAGCAGATATTGAATGTTGGCCTCGATCTGCGGGCCGTCGGCTACCCCGTCCGGATACTGGCCCACCAACAATCGCTCTTCGTCCAATAATTTCATGTGCATATCGATGTGGTGAATGTCATCATAAGGCAGGGTATCGAATTTAATGTAGCGATCAATACCCATGAATTCGTACATGATATTATCGATTTCGGCTTCGGTTTTATCGGAATTTTCATCCAAAATCAATTTACTGGAGAAGGCCGTACCCAGACCGTCTGTCATGTAATTACCGCCAGTAGCTGTCAAGTCGTAAGGCGGTTCCGTCATTTGATACAGGGGCACGTCGTACGCTTCGGCCATGGCGGCGGGCAATACGTCGTCATTGGGCCGGGGTCTATTGTAAATCCAATCGTCAAAAAACAAACTGTCGGTTCCTTTTTCGTAAACGGTACTAGGCCCGTAATCGCGGCACCAGATGGAATCGTACGGTTTAATTAAAAATGTAATGCGCGTAATAGGCACTCCGTTGGCGCTTAAATAGGCTTTTACCTGATTCGAATCGCTGCACACAATGTACACGCGGCATTCGTCCTGGGCATAGCGAATGATCTCTTTGAGGATATCATAGTAGCCGGCCCAGGTAATCATTAATCCGGAGAGCTCTTCCCATTCGGCCATGGCCCGCACGGGATTAGGGGGCGACGTTTGGTAGGCGGTTTCTACCTGTGGTGTTTGGTAAGATTGCAATCGTTTTAATTCGTTGCGTGTTAGTCCGCGGGGCAGCAAACTTTGCGCCGCAAGCGAGCCCGTTAGAAGGCTGAGAATCAGTAAAAAACGCCAACGCATTTTAAAACCTTTCCGCAAAATATTTAATAAATTACCTGACACTCCGTAAATGGAAGTGAAACGAGTAGATGTTTTGTGCCTATCCAATATCCGTTATTCGTTATTCGTTATTGCGTATTCGGTGCCTTTTGCAGCAATGATGGTTTAAGAGCAAACGCAACGCATCCGGTGCGTTTTTACCTATCATCAATGTGTGGATTGGACACACACCCTAATACACAAATCGAAGCCCAATTACCGAACAGACCAGCTCATTGCTGCTCACCGCAGTTGCAGAGTATCCCGACAAATTCGGGATGCATCGAGCCAACGGGAGTACGGCTCTCTCGACACGTCCCCCCGCAGCAAGCGGGGGGGACACTCGAGGATCAAATTAGGTCACTTCCCGATTTCCAATTCTCAACGGGTTTGTGTCTACCTACTTGACCAATAACATCTTTTGCCTGGCCTGAAAATTACCGGCTTTAATCGTACAAAAATAAATACCCGAAGCAAGGGAACGGCCTTGTTTGTCCTTGCCGTCCCACGTCACATGATAAATTCCCCGAGCCTGAACACGGTTCACCAGAACCCGAATTTCCCGCCCCAGAATATCGAAAACCGAAAGCCGAACTTCACTTTGTTTGGGTAATTGATATTTAATTTGCGTAGTCGGATTAAACGGATTAGGATAATTGGCAAACAAAGCATAATGGGTAATTTTCAGGCTCTTTTGCGCCTGTACATCGGCAACTCCGGTAACGGATAACGTTGCATCCCAACCGGATTTGGTCAAATAGGGATTGGAAGTAAAATGGAACGTCAAAGCTCCCTGGTCATTCGTTGCCTCGATTTCTCCGGGTAAAGTAGAACCCGAGAAGGGACTTCCCGGAACCTGAGGATAGGTATTGTCCGGTCCATCGTACACATAGAGCTTGTCGTAATTTTCGTATGTTTCAAAGGAATTAAACGTTACTTTCACGGCCGGCCCGCGATTTTCCGGGAAAAAGGTCATGGTTAAATCTTCACTGGTAGAATAGTTGCCGTCCTGGCCGCCGCTATCGTAAAAATAGCCATTGGTAACGTAAAACGTACCGTTTTGCATCAGAAAAACAGGCACTCCGCCAATATTCACATCAAACGTGTCGGCATGACTATACGCACCGGATGTTTCGTTAAAATAAAAATGGGCCAGCTCACCGTCCGGTGCATCGGAGGCCGCCGTCACCGTGAAAGAGCAAAGCACCGTATCGCCCGGTGCAATATTCCCGGCATCAAATGTGGTATTTTCAATGGTAATGTAACTATTATCACTGGTCAGTTTAGCCTGCGTGGCCGCTGCCGGATTGTGGCCGTTATTGATGGCCGGGATAATGAACGTAACTGTTTCACCGGCATCCAGCGTCTGATCGTTATCGCCGCTTTGCGAATCGTCAATGGTCAAATCGCCATTGGTTAAATTCGGCGCATTCACCGTAAAACTCAGGTCCGAAGTCCAGGTTTTACTGCTGGTATCGGAAAAGGTTACCGTGCACAACGCACTGTGCTGGTCGGGAACACCGTCCAGAGCTTTAACCAAAAAAGCTTTCGGGCCAGGCACCACATCGCCGGAATCCAAATTGCCGTAATAAAACACCGTATCGATTAACTGCACATAAGAATCGCTTGTGGAAAGCACGCCTTGTACATCAACAGCGGTTTCATTGCCGATATTCTTGGCCGCCACATCCAAATTGAATGTTTCGTCATTATCGGCCACACCGTTACCGTTGCCGTTTTCCGAATCGTTCACCTGGTACGAATCGATGACGATTTTCGGGCCATTGCCGCTACCCACCTGTACCGTATCGTACACGGTTTCTTTGTTAAAGGCCGTTACTACCAATAAAGCATCCCCGTCTTTTAAGGAATGTTCGATGGTGACCTGACCGTTCTCGTCCGTTAGCCCGCTAAAATAGCCTTCAGTATTTTGCGAAATACAGACCATGGCACCCTGAACGGGTTGGCCGTTACTGGTGACCGTAGTGGTAAACGGTTCATCGCTGGTAATTTCGGTATTGGAAAGCGTCAATTCGGCCGGTGCCACCGTACGTACCTGCAACGAAGGATCACCGAAAGTAGTCCAGGTTTGCACCGTTTCTTTATCATCCGTCGTGCTCGATTCATTCAGCATTAAAGCAAAACCGTTGATGACGATAGAGCCGATAAAGGTACGCTGCTCATGGGTATTGATTCCGTTTTGGCCCGGATGATCGTCGTAATTGTAACCACCGATGAGCACATCATTAAAATAGTCCTGACCCCGCATGGGCGGATCCCAGGGCTGATTGATGGTTGAGCCAAGGAACATGATGGCGCCACCGTTTTCCTTGTGCAGCCAGGCTTCGGCAAAACATTCGCCGTCGTCAAATTCACCGTTCACGCAGGCCACGGAAAAAATAAAGGGTAACATGCTGCCATTGGTCAGGTTGTTCACATCATCGTTATTAAAACCCGTTGTGCCCCATGAGGTCATAGAACCGTGACCGCAATAATTAATGATGCTCACTCCGGCATTGACGGCGTCTGCCACCATCTGATCGGTTGCGCCCGGATCATACGCTGTGGAGTAAATGTCATAGGTAAAAGGATCCAGTTTATTATCCCAGATATTTTGGATATGATCCTTATCCATTTCACCGTCATCACCGTTACCCGAGCCCTGATCCGAACCGATGCCCAAAGCACTTTTGTACCAATCGGCAGCAGCCTGAGGTAATTTCTCGTAATTGACAACCTTATTTACCTGTACCGTCACCTGATCGCTGGAATTTGCCGAAAAACGGCCCACGGCAATATCCGCATACACATCGTTTCCTACCACGCATCCCAACTGGGGGTCCATGGGTTGATTGCCGCTGGTACCGATATCCGATTTCACATCGTCGTAATCACCGACCAACTGTACGTAAAGCAAATTATTATCGGCATCGTATTCCTGCTGCACCAAATCTTTAACATTCGTGCCTTTATCCACGATATCGATTTTGACTTTAAATCCCTTTTGCTGTTTCCAATCAAGGTAAGGCTGAATTGCAGCCGTATCCCGATCGGTGGTAATCACCAAAATATCCCCGTGTTGTCCGTAATCCAAATCCTGAGAAGTACGGGTGTAATTCATGAAAACCGATTGATAAACCGCATCCATCTCGGGCAATATTTTGGCATTCGGATTGCGAATGAGCGGATTGGTGGGATTGGCATCGTTTTCTTTCAGGCTGACCTTAACGGTTTTGAAAACACGTAAGGTTTGTTGAGCGGCATTGTACAAAAAAGGATGAAAATAGACCGTCATGCCGCGAACATCGCGCAAAATAAAAGGTACCGTGCCTTGCGCCACCTGTTCGGGATACCAGGAATCGGTAATCGATTCCGGAGCAATATGGTATGGAATGGTATCCGGATTTTCATTTCGGTAAATGGTCCCGCGCGAAGGCAACAAAGGGTATTCGAGCGGAATATCTTGATAGTCGGCCTGTTCAACCGATAAATCCATATTACGCAAATCGGGAATTTGTACGGTACCATGGACGAACGGTAGTTGCGCAAAACCTTTTTTCTTTAAAAAAGTACTGCTGCCGAAAACAATTTTTGAATAGGTAACCCCGCCTTCCTGAACGGTTTTAATTTGGTAATGATTCAATTGAAACTGCAGCTCAATCTGACCAGTCCCGTTTTGTTGAAAATCGATTTGATAATCGCTTGCCCAAAGGGAGCCGCTAAAGAGCAGCATTAAAAAAAGGTAAATAAAACGATGCATGGAAGAACCCTTCTTTTTGATTGCCTGCTATTAAAAGTTGCAACAATATACGGAACACATTTTTCCAATTACGCCAAATATATCAAAAAAACATCGATTTTTTTCAGAATTTATTTTGTTTTGCCTGCAGGCATTCAATCGGCTGGGGAAAAGTTGTTTTTGTCTTGGGTAACTCGTAATTGGTCTTAAGGCATTTTTTTATTTTTTTTGTACCCTTTCCGCCCTCGACGCTTTCCGTCTCGGGCACCTTCCCTCAT